>CAZXMK010000575.1:0-1507 GCA_964641935.1 uncultured Syntrophaceae bacterium | reverse complement strand
AGCTCCATCAACTGCCCGATGCTGGCCGGCGACGGCGCGTCGGTCAGGAGGCAGGTCGCCTTCTGGGTCTTCGGGAAGGCGATGACGTCGCGGATCGATTCGGTCCCCGTCATCATCATGATGAGACGGTCGAATCCGAAGGCGAGGCCGCCGTGGGGGGGCGTGCCGAACTCCAGGGCATCCAGGAGGAAGCCGAATTTCTGCCGCGCTTCCTCGTCGCCCAGCCCCAGGGTCTTGAAAATGAGCGCCTGTACCTCCTGGCGGTGGATCCGGATGCTGCCGCCGCCGATCTCCGACCCGTTGAGCACGAGGTCGTAGGCCCGCGCGCGGACCTTTCCGGGGTCCGACTCGAGGAAAGGCAGGTCCTCCATCACCGGCGACGTGAAGGGGTGATGGGTGGAGACGAACCGTTTTTCCGTTTCGCTGTATTCCATGAGCGGGAACTCGGTGATCCAGTTGAAGGCGAACCGTCCCGGCTCGATGAGCCCCAGCTTGCGGGCCACGTATATCCTCAGGTTTCCGAGCGAGTCGTGGACGATTCCCGGCTTGTCGGCGACAAAGACGATCAGGTCGCCTTCCTTCGCCTCCATCCGCTCCTCCACGGCCTTCATCTCTTCGGGCTTGAGGAACTTGGCGATGGGGGATGTCCACCCGTCGGGGTTCACCCGTGCCCAGGCCAGTCCCTTGGCGCCGAAATCGGCGACATAGTCCCTCAGCTCGTCCAGGTCCTTGCGGGAAAGCTTCCGGTTGTCCTCGATTTTGATCGCCTTGATCACGCCGCCGACGGAGGCGACTTCCTGGAACAGGTTGAAGCCGCACGCCTGCAGGATGTCCGTCAGGTCGCGGAGCTCCAGGGCGAAGCGCGTGTCCGGGCTGTCCTTGCCGAACCGGTTGATGGCGTCCCGGTAGGGAATCCTCGGGAAGGGGATGGCCAGCTCGATCCCCAGGCACGTCCGCCACAGGTGGGCCATGAAGCCCTCCATGACGGCGATGAGGTCGTTCTCCTCGATGAAGGACATCTCCAGGTCGATCTGGGTGAACTCCGGCTGCCGGTCCGCCCGGAGGTCCTCGTCGCGGAAGCACTTGACGATCTGATAATAGCGGTCAAACCCCGACACCATCAGCAACTGCTTGAAGATCTGCGGCGACTGGGGCAGGGCGTAGAACATTCCCGGATTCACCCGGCTGGGGACAAGGTAATCCCTCGCCCCTTCGGGGGTGCTCTTCGTCAGGACGGGTGTCTCCACCTCGATGAAGCCCTGACCGTGGAAATATTCCCTCGTGGCTGCGGCGGCGCGGCTCCGGAGCATGATGTTGCTCTGGATGTTCGCACGGCGCAGATCCAGGTAGCGGTAGCGCAAACGCACATTCTCGGAGACCTCCGCGTCCGCATCGAGCGGAAAGGGCGGCGTCTTGGATTCGTTGAGGATCTCCAGCTCTTCCGCCAGGACTTCCACCTCGCCCGTTTTCATGTTCGGGTTTTCCATGCCTTCGGGCCGGCGGCGGA
>CAZXMK010000574.1:0-1510 GCA_964641935.1 uncultured Syntrophaceae bacterium | reverse complement strand
CAGAGCCGCTCCCCATACCGGACGGTCCTGCCCGCGATGTCCTCGATGTTATCCTGCTTTTCCTGATGCTCCTCCGCCTGGATCAGCAGGTGCTTGACCCGCGCCGTGGCCAGCCGGATCACCCGGTTCTCCTCCAGGGAGTCGAGAAGGGAGTTGAAGGCTTTGATGGCCTGCCGGTTCATGGAGTTCAACGGATGCATCTCTTGCCGGGGTCCTTTTCTCCCGCTTCCGGGAAGAAGGGTCTTCATCTCGGCGATCATGGCTTCCAGGCGGCCGGTGTTCCGAAGAATCCGACCCAGGTGTGTCCTCGCCGCCTCCAGCTCCCGGCACACCTGCGAGACACCCGTTTCAAGGGGCGTCCGCGCCGCCGCAAGGAGCTCCGATACGGGGAATTCACTCCGGCAGTGATGTTCCAGGGCGTCATGCAGGCTCATTTGATCCGTCCCGGCGATGCGGGCGCCCCCTTCCGTGGCGTTGATGAACCGCCGGCCGGGATGGCGCCGGACCGTCGCTTCGATGTCCTCCAGAAAGGCGAACAGCGAAACGTTGGTCAGGACCCGGCCGCCGAAATACCCCGGGACCCGGCAGGCCGCCTGCTCGTGGTCGCCCTGCTCATGCTCCAGGATGACGCGGTTTTCGCGGACGGACACCGGCCTGCTGGCCAGGGCGCCGCTGATGTGGCTGGATTCACCGAAGGCCAGGTCCTGGCCCGTGAAGATGATGGGGTCCGCCCCCGCGGCCAGCGCCAGGTTCAGTGCGGTGTGGGCCACCGTGAGAGCGTTGCCGAGCGGAGCGGGGGCCTTGCCGCCGGGAGGGACAAGCAGGTTGTGCCGATCCAGGGTTATGAAAAGATCCCCCGGATATTCCTTGGGGATTTTCGGATATACCTGCGGGTGCATCAGGAGGGGCATGTCCGCCTCCTGGATGGCATCCGACAGTTCCCGGTAGTTGGGCTCGCCGAAATCGATCGAGCAGACGATGTCGGGGCGAATGTCGTAGGCGTAGAGAACTCGCAGGGCCTGGGCGACGGCGATGATGAGCGCCTTGCCCTGTGCCCGCCGGAGGAGGGTGATGTTCTTCTGCAGGGAGGGCCCCGTGGCCACGATGATAGCGGGCCGGTTGTGGAAGATCCCGCTGCACAGGCCTTCCGTGCTCCATCCGTGGATGGCCTTCGGCAGGTTTTCCAGTTCGTTTTGCACCAGGGTGCCGCTCAATTGAACGACGGTGTTGAAATTGACCTGCATGGCGTTCGCCATGCGGACGCAGGAGTCATGAAGCCGGAGGTTCCGGGGGGCGGCCTGTCGCGTGTATCCCTCCAGAAGCATGCGGGGTTGGCCGGTCATGAGAGCGCCGCTTTTTTCCCCGACAAGCCGGCGCAGAGCCTCCTCTTCGGGAACGGCGAAAACGATGTGTCCCCTGCGGATCTCCGCCGAGTAGTCATGAAGGGCCAGGGCAAGGCGGAGGATGTCCGAATCCCTCTCCACGATATACACTGCGTGGCCGGGCTCCA
>CAZXMK010000573.1:0-1517 GCA_964641935.1 uncultured Syntrophaceae bacterium | reverse complement strand
GCCCAGGGCGGCGAGGGTGACGGGCCGGCCGCTCCGGAGCAGGCCGATGGTTCGACGGGCCTTCATGCCTTCACAGGAATGCGCGATTCGCAGGGAACGCCCGTCTGGCAGGGGCCGCCAGGCAGGATCTTGCCGCCGGATCGCTCCGTTCTGAAAATCATGGCAGGAAAAGAGCAGAACTCTTGATTTAAGTCAAGGACTGCAGGGGTACAGCGGGTTATATCCGTCAAAAACGGACGGCGCCCGCGGCGCGCCGGGACAGGAGGATGAAATGTTTTGTTTTCAGTGCGAGCAGACGGCGAAGGGAACGGGATGCGACAAAAGCGGCGTGTGCGGAAAGACCCCTGATGTGGCGGCCCTGCAGGATCTGCTGGTTTATGCCCTGAAGGGCTATTCCGGGACCATTCTGGCAGCCCGCAAAATGGGACTTGTCGATTCCGGCGCCGGCCCGTTTACCGTTCGGGCCCTCTTTGCGACCCTGACCAACGTCAACTTCGATCCCGAAAGCATCGCCGCTCTGTTTCGCGAATGCGCGGAAAGAAGGGACGCGCTTCGGGAGAAGATTCTTGGAGCGGGCGGCACGCCGCCGGAAGGAAAGGCCTTCACGTTCGCCCCGGCGGATTCCCTGGAGGGCCTCGTCCGCCAGGGGGAGGAGGTCGGCATCCCGACGGCGGCGAGCCTCGATTTGAACATCCGCTCTCTTCGGGAACTCCTGACGTACGGGCTCAAGGGCGTTGCCGCCTATGCGGACCATGCCCGCATCCTGGGCCGGGAGGACGAGGACGTCTATGGATTCTGCCACGAGGGTCTGGCGGCGACACTCGATGAAAGCCTTGGCGCGCCGGATCTCCTGGGGCTCGTCCTGAAGTGCGGCGAAATCAATCTCCGGGCCATGGAGATCCTGGATGCGGCCCACACGGAAACCTACGGCCATCCGGTGCCGACAAAGGTGCCCCTGGGGACGAGGCCGGGGAAGGCCGTTCTCGTCTCCGGCCACGACCTGATGGACCTCGAGGAGGTCCTCCGCTTGAGCGCGGGCAAGGGGATCGATGTGTACACCCACGGCGAGATGCTGCCGGCCCACGGCTATCCCGGCCTGAAAAAATATCCGCACCTGCACGGCCACTTCGGGACGGCCTGGCAGAACCAGCACCGGGAATTCGCAGCCTTCCCCGGGGCGATCCTGATGACGACCAACTGCATCCAGAAGCCCCGGGAGGAATACGCGGACCGGATCTTCACCACCGGGGCCGTCGGGTGGCCGGGCATACCGCATCTGGAGCGGGAGTCCTTCTCCGCGGTGATCGACAAGGCCCTGTCCCTGCCGGGATTCACAGAGGAGACGGTGGGAACGTCCGTCACCGTCGGGTTCGGGCGGAACGCGGTCCTCTCCGTGGCGGGCGCGGTGGTGGAAGCGGTCAAGGCGGGGAAGATCCGGCATTTCTTTCTCGTGGGAGGCTGTGACGGCGCCCGTCCCGGGCGGAGCTACTACACTGAGTTCGTCGAGAAAGCGCCGG
>CAZXMK010000572.1:0-1518 GCA_964641935.1 uncultured Syntrophaceae bacterium | reverse complement strand
ATTTTCAGGAATTCCCTGCGGTTCGACGTCATTTTTGCACCTCGCCGGGAGCAATGTGGCAGCGGAAGCAGTCGGGCTTTGCGCCTGCATAGTCATGGCAGCGGTCGCAGAACCGCTCCTTGTTGCTGTGGCACTTCAGGCAGGTTCCGGACAGGCTGGCCTCGAAGCGGCGACCGTCCGCCGCGGTGTACATGCGGTTCCCGTTCCGGACCGCTTCGTCGCGCCAGGCGGTCAGAAGCTGCACATGGCGGCTGCGCATGAAGGCCGTATCTTCCACGCAGCGCTTTTCCCCGAGTTCCTGAATCGCGGGCGTATCCAAGCTCAGCTCCGGCGGAGAGGGCTTCCCCGCCCCGCCGTACCAGAGGGGAACGGTGGCCAGGATGACAAAGGCCGCGATTCCCGCCATGATGATTCCCCTGTTATAGAGTTTCATAGGCTGAGGGGTTCTCCGCGCAGGTCCGTGGTCCGCTCCTTCTCGCCTTTCATGACCAAGGCGTTGGCCAGGAGTTCGTGGACGCCCATGACGCTCACCTGGGGTACCCAGTAATCCATGAGCGAGGTCAGGGTGACCCGGTCGATGGCGCACATGCAGGCCAGACGGTTCACACCGTATTTTTCCACAACATCCCGGACGGCCATGGCCCGGGGCATCCCGCCCCGCATCCGCATCTCGAAGTTCTCCTCGTTTCCCAGCCCGGCCCCGGCACCGCAGCACAGGGTCTTTTCCCGGATGGTGTCCTCGGCCATTTCCCGGAAAAAATGGCAGGCGCTGCGGATGATATGGCGCGGCTCTTCCAGGAGCCCCATGGCCCGGGCGGGGTTGCAGGAGTCGTGAAAGGTGACCCGGAGGTGATCGTTGCGCCGCGGATCCAGCCGGAGCTTCCCGTTTTTGATCAGGTCGGCCGTGAACTCCGCGATGTGGACCATCTTCGTGGCCCGGGCGTTGTCGAAGCGGGTTCCTGTGACGGGCGAGACGGGCTCCTCCAGGAAATCGGCGGGACCGTTCATCGTGTCCATGTACTGGTGGACGACGCGCCACATGTGGCCGCACTCGCCGCCGATGATCCACTTGACGCCCAGCCGCTTCGCCTCGGCATAGATTTTCGCGTTCAGGCGCTTGACCATTTCATGGGAGTGGAAGAGACCGAAATTCCCGCCCTCGGAGGCATAGGTGCTCATGGTGTAATCGAGGCCGATCTCGTGGAACAGCATCAGGTAGCCCATGCAGGTGTAGGTCCCCGGATCTGCGAAATAATCGCCGGATGGGGCGACAAAGAGGATCTCGGCGCCTTTCCGGTTGAGGGGGATATCCACGCGGACCCCCGTGCGGTCCTCGATATCGTCCGCGAGAAATTCGAGCATGTCCTTGATGCCGCCGGGCTGGATGCCCAGGTGGTTTCCGGTCCGGAAGCAGTTGGCCGCCGGCTCGACGACCCAGTTGATGTTGCATCCCACGAGATCGAGCAGCTCGCGCCCCATCATGGTGATCTCCGCCTGGTCGATGCCGTAGGGGCAGAA
>CAZXMK010000571.1:0-1520 GCA_964641935.1 uncultured Syntrophaceae bacterium | reverse complement strand
TCCCTCGCCAGCCGCTCCGCCACGGCATTGATGAATCCCTCGGTGGTCACCTTCCGGTTCTGCGGCCCCGGATCGGCCAGGGCCAACAGATCGCCCGTCATGACCCCGTCCTCGATGGTCCCGATGGCGGCCTTCTCCACGGCATCGGCGAAGGCGCCGACATCCGGCGTCCCGTCCATCTCGCCCCGCTTCCTGAGGGCCCCCGTCCAGGCGAAGATGAGGGCCATCGAGTTGGTGGACGTGACCTCCCCCTTGAGGTGCTTGTAGTAGTGCTTCTGCACCGTCCCGTGGGCCGCCTCGAACTCGTACCACCCGCGGGGCGACACGAGGACGGAGGTCATCATGGCCAGGCTGCCGCAGGCGGAGGCGACCATGTCGGACAGGACGTCGCCGTCGTAATTTTTCAAGGCCCAGAGCATCCCCCCCTCGGACTTCATGACCCGGGCCACCGCATCGTCGATGAGGGTGAAGAAGTACTCCCGCCCCTCCTTCTCGAAGGCCTGTTTCCAGTTCTGATCGTACTCCCGCTGGAAGACCTCCCGGAACCGGGCATCGTAGGTCTGGGAGATGGTGTCCTTCGTGCTGAACCAGACGTCCACCTTCCGGTCCAGGGCATACGTGAAGCAGGCCCGGGCGAAGCTCTCGATGGAGGCGTCGGTGTTGTGGATTCCCTGGATGATACCGGGCCCCGTGAAGGCGTGGATGGTCTTCCGGAGAGGCTCGCCGCCGTCGGAGGGCCGGAACACGATCTCCGCCGTCCCCTCACCGGGCACGCGGATCTCGACGCCGCTGTAGACGTCGCCATAGGCGTGGCGGCCGATGATGATGGGGCGCATCCAGGAGCTCACGGAAGGCCGGATGTTCTTCACGAGGATGGGCGTCCGGAACACCGTCCCGTCCAGGAAAGCCCGGATGGTGGCGTTGGGGCTCTTCCACGCCTTCTTCAGCGAATACTCCCGGACACGGTCCTCGTTGGCGGTGATGGTGGCGCACTTGACGCCCACGCCCAGCCTCGCCACGGCCCGGGCGGCATCGATCGTCACCCGGTCGTCCGTCTCGTCCCGGTGCTTCAGGTGCAGATCGTAGTACTCCAGGGGCATCTCCAGGAAGGGAAACAGCAGTTTCTCCTTCACCATCGCCCACATGACGCGGGTCATTTCGTCCCCGTCCATCTCGACGAGGGGCGTTTTGACGACAATTTTTCCAGCCTTGACCATGAATGAAAGCTCCACTTCGTAATGGTTTTCCCGGACCCACCGGCGCTTCCCGCCGGGAGTCCCGTTTTCCTTCTTCAGCCGTTGCGCAGGTTCAGGGCCCCGCCGGCCAGAATCATGCGCTTCTGGCGGTCCGTCAGGTCGCAGGTCACCCGGAAGGCGGTCCCCTTCGTCCGGTTCTCCACCACCAGCGACCCGTTTTCAAGCAGGGATTCCCGGATGCCCGGAACCTCCAGGCGGTCTCCCTGATCGACACCGTCGTAATTCCTTCCGTCTGCGAAGACGAGCGGCAGGATCCCGAAATTG
>CAZXMK010000570.1:0-1521 GCA_964641935.1 uncultured Syntrophaceae bacterium | reverse complement strand
ACGGCCTCCCGGGTCTTCGAGGCGGGCTGGCGGTCCCTGAAACTCTATTTCATGATCGGTCTTCCCGGGGAGACCCCGGACGACCTGGAGGGGATCGCCGGACTGGCGTACCGGACGCTGGGCGCGGCGGGGAAGCGGGGGCAGGTGACGGTAAGCCTGTCCACCTTCGTGCCGAAGCCCCACACACCCTTCCAGTGGGAAGCCCAGGCCTCCCTGGATGAAACCGTCGGGAAGCAGCGGTTTTTCCGGGAGCGCATCCGCAACCGGAACCTTCCCGTCAAGTGGCACGACGCCCGGATGAGCCTCCTGGAGGGCGTCTTCTCCCGCGGGGACGAACGCCTGGCGGATCTGCTGGAGGAGGCTTTCCGCATGGGCTGCCGGTTCGACGGCTGGTCGGAACGCTACCGTTTCGACCTCTGGGAGGAGGCCCTGCGGAGGACGGGCATCCGACCGGAGGAGTACCTGCGGGAGCGCGGAACAGGCGAGTCGCTGCCCTGGGATTTCATCGACACCGGCGTGGAGCGGGATTTCCTCCTCGAGGAGCGGGAGCGGGGCCGGCGGGAAGAGACCACGGCGGACTGCCGGACCGCCGGATGCACAAACTGCGGCGCCTGCGACCACGACGTCGTCCGCATCGTCGAGGCCGCCGAGGAAGCGCTCCCGGAGCCGGACAGGAAGGAAGGGAGCCGGATGCCCGATGTCGCGATCCCCGTCTGTTACCGGATGACCTTCGCCAAGCGTGGAATGTCGCGTTTTCTCTCCCACCTGGAGCTTTCCTCGGCCCTCCTCCGGGCCATGAAGCAGGCCGGGCTGTCCTTTGTGTTCAGCGGCGGATTCCATCCCCACCCGAAGGTCTCCTTCGCATCGGCCACCTCCGTCGGCATGGAAAGCGCGGCCGAATACCTGGAGGCCCAGGTCCAGGAAAAGGACCCTTCGCCGCTTACCCTCCCGGAGCGGATCAACGCCTTCCTGCCGGCCGGCCTGGAGATCACTGCGGTCGAGGAGATTCCCCCCTTCGGATGGTCCCTGGCGGAGCAGGTCACCGGTTTTTCCTTCCGGATCTCGCTGCCCCGGGAGACCTCCCCGGAGGAGTGGGACCGCCTGGCCGGCTACGCCGGAGCTTTCCTGGCGGCGGAGAGCTTTCCCGTCACCCGGGAGGCAAAGGGCAAGGTCACAACCCGGGACGTCCGTGCGATGGTGACCCGCCTCTCGGTGGATCCGTCCGCCTCCGCCGTGGAGGCCGACGTGACGATCGGCCCGGCGGGATCCGTCCGTCCCCTGGAGATCCTCACGCAGGTCCTCGGCATCCCGAAAGAGGACGCAGTCCGCCTGTCGGTCCTCAAGACGGGAACCTTTTTCAAGTGATCTTCCGGCCCCCCGGCCGCGCCCCTGCGGATGGATGTTTCTTCCGGGGCGCGGGGGCTGTCACGGGGGCTCCCGGACGCGGCGTCCGGGGGGAGAAATTTTGGTTGACAAACGGCGTTGAATTGCGTAGGTAGCCTTTTCCAATTTTTCTGACAG
>CAZXMK010000569.1:0-1531 GCA_964641935.1 uncultured Syntrophaceae bacterium | reverse complement strand
TCATCACCTCGAAATAGGCGGCATCGAGCTCGTCCCGGATCATCCGGTACACCTTTGCCGGCTCGACGAATCGTACCTTTCGCGTCATCTCACTCGCGCTCCTTCCCGTTCGAGGCCACCGGCATCACGCAATCACTTCCCGGACCGCCGAGGCGATGGCGTCCCATCGGGGGTAATATGCGGCCTCCAACTCCCGGCTGGCCGGGGCGGGGCAGTCGGGAAGCGCCACGCGCCGGACCGGCGCCTTCAGGCAGGCGAATCCCTCTCCCGCCGCCAGGGCCGCGACTTCCGAAGCGACACCACCGGTGATCCATCCCGGGTCGGCCACAACGAGGCGGCCCGTCTTCCCGACGGAGGCCAGGATTGCCTCCCGGTCCAGCGGCTTGGCGGTCCGCAGGTCAAGCACCTCCACCCGGATGCCTTCGCGGGCCAGCTCGTCCGCTGCCTTCTCCGCCTCCGGGACCAGGTAGGACAGGGCAACGACGGTGGCGTCGGATCCCTCCCGGCGCCGGACCGCTTTCCCGATGGGAGTCTCGTAGGGCTCCTCCGGGACCGCTTCCTCCAATCCGTAAAGCCAGCGGTCGTCGATGAACACAACCGGGTTCGGGTCCCGAATGGCCGCCATCATCAGCCCCTTGGCGTCGGTGGGCGAGGCGGGCATGACGACCTTCAGCCCCGGCGCATGGGCAAACAGGGCGTGCAGGGCCTGGGAATGCTGGGCCGCCTGCTCCCCGCCCCGGTTGATGATCCCCCAGAAAACGACCGGCACGGATGCGCGCCCGCCGTTCATGTAGGACCAGTTGGCCGCCTCGTTGATGATGGGGTCGAAGGCGTAGAACATGAAATCCATCCGCGGATGGACCACCACGGGGCGCATGCCCGCCAAGGCCGCCCCCACCGCCGCGCCGGTCATGGCGTTCTCCGAAACGGGCGTGTCGATCACGCGGGACGGACCGAAACGGTCCAGAAGGCCCTGGGCGGTGTTGCCGACGTACCAGGGGCTCTTCACTCCCTGTCCGATCAGGAAGACCGAAGGATCTGCAGCCATCGCCTGGTGCAGGGCTTCGTTGATGGCCAGGCTGTAGGACAGGCTACGAGGCGAAGACATACTTCTGCAGATCCTTTCCCGCCGGCATGGGGCTCCTCCGGGCGAATTCATGGGCGCGGTGGACCTCGTCCAGGGCGTCCCGGTGGATTGCTTCCAGGGCTTCCTTCCCGACGGCGAACCGTTTCATGAGGACGGCCTCGAATCTCCCGATGGGATCCTTCTCCAGCCAGGCTTTCACTTCCTCCGGAGGACGAATGTCCGTGTGGTCTCCCTGGATGTTATCGTCCGGCCCCACGTGCCCGCGGTACCGGTAGGTCAGGAACTCGAGGAACACGGGCCCACCCCCGCGCCGGCAGGCCGCCACGGCCTCCCGGCCCGCCTCGCGGACCGCCAGGACGTCGTTTCCGTCCACCTGCCGCGCATCGATGCCGAAGGGCCGGGCGATGTGGAAGATGGGGCGGTCGGCCCGGCAGTCCCGGACGG
>CAZXMK010000568.1:0-1531 GCA_964641935.1 uncultured Syntrophaceae bacterium | reverse complement strand
TCATCACCTCGAAATAGGCGGCATCGAGCTCGTCCCGGATCATCCGGTACACCTTAGCCGGCTCGACGAACCGTACCTTCCTCGTCATGTCACTCCCGCTCCTTCCCGTTCGAAACCGCCGGTCTCATGCAACAACTTCCCGGACCGCCGCGGCGATCCTGTCCCATCGGGGGTAATAAGCGGTCTCCAGGTCCCTGCTGGCCGGGGCGGGGCAGTCGGGAAGCGCCACGCGCCGGACCGGCGCCTTAAGATAAGAGAATCCTTCTCCCGCCGCCATGGCCGCGACTTCGGACGAAATGCCTCCGGTCAGCCACCCGGGATCGGCCACGACGAGGCGGCCCGTCTTCCGGACGGAGGCCAGGATCGCTTCCCGGTCCAGCGGTTTGGCGGTCCGCAGGTCGAGCATCTCCACCCGGATCCCCTCGCGGGCAAGCTCGTCCGCCGCCTTCTCCGCCTCCGGGACCAGGTAGGACAGGGCGACGACGGTGGCGTCGGATCCCTCCCGGCGCCGGACCGCTTTCCCGATGGGAGTCTCGTAAGGCTCCTCCGGGACTGCTTCTTCCAATCCGTAAAGCCAGCGGTCGTCGATGAACACCACCGGGTTCGGGTCCCGGATCGCCGCCATCATCAGCCCCTTGGCATCGGAAGGCGAGGCGGGCATGACGACCTTCAGCCCCGGCGCATGGGCGAACAGGGCGTGCAGAGCCTGGGAATGCTGGGCCGCCTGTTCCCCCCCCCGGTTGATGATCCCCCAGAAGACGACCGGGACGGAGGCGCGTCCGCCGTTCATGTACGACCAGTTGGCCGCCTCGTTGATGATGGGGTCGAAGGCGTAAAACATGAAATCCATCCGCGGATGGACCACCACGGGCCGCATTCCCGCCAGGGCCGCCCCCACCGCCGCGCCGGTCATGGAGTTCTCCGAAACGGGCGTGTCGATCACTCGTGAGGGGCCGAAGTGCTGGAGAAGGCCCTGGGCGGTGTTGCCGACGTACCAGGGGCTCTTCACTCCCTGTCCGATCAGGAAGACCGAAGGATCTGCAGCCATCGCCTGGTGCAGGGCTTCGTTGATGGCCAGGCTGTAGGACAGGCTACGAGGCGAAGACATATTTCTCCAGGTCCTTTCCCCCCGGCATGGGGCTCTTCCGGGCAAACTCGTGGGCAAGGTGGACCTCGTCCTGGACGGCCCGGTTGATCTCTTCCAGGGATTCCTTCCCGACGGCGAACCGCTCCAGGAGAACGGCCTCGAAGCGCCCGATGGGATCCTTCTCCAGCCAGGCCTTCACTTCCTCCGGAGGCCGGATGTCCGTGTGGTCTCCCTGGATGTTGTCGTCAGGCCCCACGTGCCCGCGGAACCGGTAGGTCAGGAACTCGAGGAACACGGGCCCCTCCCCGCGCCGGCAGGCCGCCACGGCCTCCCTGGCCGTCTCGCGGACCGCAAGGACGTCGTTTCCGTCCACCTGCCGTGCATCGATTCCGAAGGGCCGGGCGATGTGGAAGATGGGGCGGTCGGCCCGGCAGTCCCGGACGG
>CAZXMK010000567.1:0-1538 GCA_964641935.1 uncultured Syntrophaceae bacterium | reverse complement strand
TCCTCTTCGAGAACACGGGCATCGCCATGATGTTCATCAGCGAGGACACGACCATCTCCCTGGTCAACAAAGAGTTCGAAAAGATGACAGGCTACCCGAAGGCCCGGGTGGAAGGGACAATGAGCTGGACGGAGCTGATCGCCGACGCGGCGGACCTGGAACGCATGAGGATGTTCCACCGACTGCGGCGGATCGATCCGGACCTGGCGCCGGGCGTCTACGATACGAAGATCCGGAACCGGCAGGGGGAACTCCGGGATGTCATGCTGCGCGTGACCATGATCCCCGGGACGACCAACAGCCTGGCCTCCATCCTGGACATGTCGGAGAGAAAGCGGGCAGAGAGGGCTGTCCGCGAGAGTGAAGAGAAATACCGGAGCCTTGTGGAAAACATGCAGGACACGTTCTATCGATCCGACATGGAAGGAAATCTTGTGTATGTGAGCCCTTCGGGAGCGCGTCTTCTGGGGTTCGAGTCCGTCGAGGAGGTTCTCGGGAAGAACATCGCGGAGGATTTCTATTATGACTCCGGTGAGCGGGCGAGGCTGATCCAGGAGCTGAAGGCAAACGGCCGAATCTCGGATTACGAGGTCACCCTGAGGCGGAAGGACGGAAGTCCGGTGCCGGTATCCACAAACAGCCACTTCTTCTGCGACGGGAACGGAGCCGTTCTGGGCGTGGAAGGAATCTTCAGCGACATCACCCGGCGGAAGCAGGCGGAAAAGGCGCTCCTGGAGAAAGAGAAGCATCTGCGCAGCATCACCATGAACATGCCGGGGGTCGTTTTCCAGTTCTATGCCGGGGACGATGGAGAATGGGGAATCAGCTACGCCGGCGAACGCCTGGCGGAGCTCTTCAACCTGCCGGCGGACGCGGAGAACCTCTTTCCCGTCTTTCTGTCCCATATCCACAAGGAGGACCGGGAACGGTTCCTGGACTCCGTCCGGAACGCCGTGGCCACCGTCAGCTCCTGGAGCTTTGAAGGCCGGTTCTTTGCGACATCACCGAATGTGATCACGTGGTTCCAGGGGCTTGCCACCCCGACGCGCCACGAAGGGCGATACGTGTTCGACGGGCTCCTGCTGAACATCTCGGAGCGGAAGCACGCCGAGGAGATGTCCCGCCAGTCCGAGGAGAAATTTTCGACCGTCTTCATGACGGCCCCGGACTGCATCGCCATCACCCGGCTGCAGAACGGGCGAATCGTCGAGGCCAACTTGGGCTTCGAAGAGATCACCGGCTGGAAGCGCCTGGAGGCGGTCGGCCGGACCTCCATGGAGATCCGTTTCTGGGTCGATCCGGCGGACCGGGATTTCATGGTGGAGGAGCTGATGGCGGGCCGCGACGTCGTTCACCGGGCATTCCTGTTCCGGCGCAAGGACGGAGCCGAGCGGCACGGCATATATTCCGCCCGCACCATCCAGCTCGCGGGAGAGCCCTGCCTGATCTTCGTGCTGCAGGATTTTACGGACCGGAGGCATCTGGAGGAGGACCGCCGGAAGCTGGAGCGTCAGCTGTTCCAGTCGCAGAAGATGGAC
>CAZXMK010000566.1:0-1538 GCA_964641935.1 uncultured Syntrophaceae bacterium | reverse complement strand
CGTTGACGCTGTTGGGGATGATGACCCGGAAAAATGTCGCCACAGGCGACAGGCCTAGGACATAGGCGCTCTCCTTGAGGCGGGGGTCGATCTTCTCGAAGGACGCCTTGATCGGCTGGATGGCGAAGGGGAGGCTGTAGAAGATCGAGGCGACGACGATTCCCGTGAAAGTGAACAGAAGGGGGCCGCCGAACAGGGCCTCCCACATCCGCCCCACGGACCCGTTCGGTCCCAGGACAAAGAGCAGGTAGAACCCGATGACCGTGGGCGGCAGGGCGATGGGCAGATTGAAAAGGGCCTCGACGAAGGATTTCCCCGGCCAGGAGACATTCGTCAGCAGATAGGCCAGCGGCGCCGCGATGGCGATGAGGATCACCGTCGCGATGGCGGCCAGTTTCGCCGAGAGGTAAAGGGGCAGCAGTTCCATCTAGAAATAGCCGTACCGTTTCTTGATTTCCAGCGACTTCGGGGAATCGAGGTATTTCAGCAGCCGCGAGGCATCTGCTTTTGCAGCCGTCCGGGTCAGCAGGCAGGCGGCCTGCCGGATGGGCGGCGCCTCTTCGATCAGATAGTGGCAGCCCTTGCCGCCCTGCTCCGACAGGGCCGAGGAAAGGGCGCAAAAGGAGCCGTCCGTACCGCCCGACATGGCATACTGGAAGGACTGTCCCACGTTCTGGGCGACGACGATGCGTTCCCGGATCCCGTCCCAGAGGCCGGTTCTTTTCAGGGCCGCCTCGGCCGCCGCACCGTAGGGGGCCGTGACGGGGTTGGCGATCGCGATCTTCTTCGCCCCGGGTCGCTTGAGCGCGTCCTGCCAGGTTTTCGCTCCGCAGAAATCCTTGCCGTTCCCCCAGAGGACGACCCGCCCGGTCGCGTACAACATGGGCTTTTCCGCCAGGCCCTTTTCGAAAAGCGACTGCGGTGTCTTCTCGTCGGCGGAGAGGAACACGTCGTAGGGGGCCCCGTTGACGATCTGGCTGTAGAAATTTCCCGTTGAGGAATAGGTCGGCTCGACACGGATCTTCGTCTCCGCCTCGAAGGCGGCGGCGATCTCCTTGAAGGGGATCATGAAGTTCGCCGCCACGGCGGCCTTCAGGCTCTCCGCCGCGTGAGACTGGGCCGGGCAGAGGAAGACGAGGGCGGCGGCGCAGATCACGACGGCCCGGCGCAGGGGATGAAGGGCCCTCCTCGAAAAGATCCGGAACCGGGTTGCGTTCATCGTGGGTTTTCTTCCTTTCGGAGATGCTTCAGCCGGTAAAGCGGGGTCAGGTTATGTTATTGCTAGCATGACGGCGGGCAAAAAAAAGAGGCCTTGCCCGTCCCTTCGGGAAAGGCCCGTCCGCAAATGGGCCTTTCCCCGAAGGATGGCGTCTTATCCGTGCCCTCCGGCGGGTTTTTTCTCTTCCCCGTAGACGACGAGGGTTCCGTGATGCTCCATCTCCTTGAGCCACTTGGGGTGCTGCTTCTTGACCCAGCCCCGGGTCACCCAGCCCGTGATCATGGCCTGGAAGGAGCCGGGGTTGCCGACCGTCCCGAGG
>CAZXMK010000565.1:0-1542 GCA_964641935.1 uncultured Syntrophaceae bacterium | reverse complement strand
ATGACATCGCCGCCGTGGCCGGGCGCTACCGCGAGCGCAAACGGAAGCTCCAGGCCATGGACTTCGACGATCTCCTCCTCAATGTCCGGCAGCTCCTGGCGGAGCACCCGGAGGCGCTCGAGGAGTACCGCGACCGTTTCCTCCACGTCCTGGTGGACGAGTACCAGGATACGAACGTCATCCAGGCGGACCTGGTGGACCTTCTGGCCTCGGGCCACCGGAACCTGATGGTGGTGGGCGACGATTCGCAGAGCATCTATTCCTTTCGGGGGGCCGACTTCCACAACATCCTCCGCTTTCCGGAGCGCTACCCCGACTGCCGGGTCTTCCGCCTGGAGACGAACTACCGCAGCACGCCGGAGATCCTGAACCTGGCGAACCTGAGCATCCGGAACAACGAGAAGCAGTTCGAGAAGACCCTGCGTGCCGTCCGCACGGAGGGGGTGAAGCCCGTCCTGGCGACGGCGTCGTCGGTGCTCCAGCAGGCGCAGTTCGTCGTCCAGCGCATCCTCGAGCTGGAAAGCATGATGCCGCTCCGGGACATCGCCGTCCTGTACCGCGCCCATTACCACTCCATGGAGTTGCAGATGGAGATGACCCGGCGGGGAATCCCCTTCGAGATCCGCTCGGGCATCCGGTTCTTCGAGCAGGCCCACATCAAGGACGTGACGGCGTACCTGCGGATCCTGGCCAACCCGGGGGACGAGCTGGCCTGGAAACGGGTCCTGCCGCTGTACGGCGGCCTCGGGAAAGTCGCGGCGGAGAAGGTCTGGCGTTTTGTTTCCTCCCAGTCGGAGCCGCTTGCGGCGCTGGAATCGGAGGCCTTCCTCAAGGGGGCCACCCGGACGGCCCTGCCGGGGCTGAAGCGGTTCCGGGAGGTCATGAGGCGCCTCCGGGAGCAGGCCGGCGACGCCACGGTCGCGGACCTCATCGGCCTCGTCCTGGAAGAGGGATACCGGGACCATCTGTACGAGTTGTACCCGGAGGCGAATTTCCGGGAGGAGGACCTGCAGCAGCTGGCAAACTTTTCCGGGGGATTCGACCGGCTGGAGGACTTCCTGAACGAGCTGGCGCTCCTGACGAACCTGGAGAAGGAGGACGTGGCCGCTTCGTCCGATACGGACAAGGTGACCCTGAGTACCATCCACCAGGCCAAGGGGCTTGAGTGGTCTTCCGTGTTCCTGATCTGGTGTGCCGAGGGCATGCTACCCCTGGCCCGGGCACTGAACGACGAGGGCGGGGTGGAGGAGGAGCGGCGGCTCTTCTATGTGGCCTCCACCCGGGCGAAGGACCAGCTCTACCTCTGCTACCCCGTGTCGGACTACCGGCGCGGCATGGGCTCCATGATCGTCCAGCCCTCCCGCTTCATCCGGGAGCTGGCCCCCCGGTATCAGGGGATGCGGGAGAGACCGTACGAAGAGTGGCTGGTGGACGAAGCGTAGCAGCGGGCCCGGAAAATGCCCGGATGCTGCGTTACGCTTCCCGTCGTCGTTCGACGTACGAAAGAGTACGCCTCATTCCTCCGGACTTGCGCGCCTTGCC
>CAZXMK010000564.1:0-1549 GCA_964641935.1 uncultured Syntrophaceae bacterium | reverse complement strand
GATCTTCCAGCGCCGACGGAAGATCGGGGAACCGGAAGTGGAACCCCTCCTTCAGAAGCCGTCCCGGTATGACCTTTTGGCCCTTCAGGATCACCCCGCCGAACTCGCCCAGGACGAGGCGCATCAGGAAGCCCGGCACCGGCGGAAGAAAGGCGCGGACGCGGAGGGCCGCTGCCAGCGCCCTCGTAAACTCCACGTTCCGCACCGGGCCGGGTGCGGTGCAGTTGAAGGGTCCGTCGAGATCGGTCCGCTCCATCAGGTACAGGAAGATGCGGGCCAGGTCGTCCTCGTGAATCCAGGAAAACCACTGCCTGCCGCTGCCCACGGGGCTTCCGGCATATAGCCGGAAAAGGCGCTCCAGGGGCTCCAGGGCGCCGCCGCCCTTTCCCAGGACGATGCCGAAGCGGCAGATCGCCACCCGGGCTCCCGTCTCCCGGGCCCGTTCCGCCTCGGCCTCCCAATCCACAGCCAGGCGGGCCAGGAAGTCACCGCCCGGACCGTTTCCCTCATGAAGGTCTCCCTCGTCGTGGAATCCGTAATACCCCACCGCGGAGGTGCTGAGCAGGTGCGCAATCCCCTTGCGCCGGCCCCGAATCGCCTCCACGAGGTTCCGGGTGGTGAGAATCCGGCTCTCCAGGAGGTCCCGCTTGCGACGCTCCGTCCAGCGGCTGAATATCGAGGCTCCCGCCAGGTTGATGAATGTCTCGTGGGCCGCCGCACGCTCCTGCCAGGGTCCGGGCCGGGTCGGGTCCCCCTCCAGGTACCGGGCTCCCGCCGGCAGCGGCGGCCTTCTCTCACCCGGACGAGTCAGGATCGTTACATCATGGCCCTTTTCCGTGAGGATCCTCGTCAGGTTCTTCCCCACGAACCCCGTGCCTCCCGTCATAAAGACCAGCATGGCGATGTCCCCCCTGAGCTTATCCGTCCGGGTCCGTCAACGAGAACGGGGCTCCACCCGGTGTCCCCGCACCGGGACGGCCCTGTCCTCCCCCCGCCGTCTCTCCGTCTTCCGTGCCGGGGAAGGGCTTCAGGACGCGGGTCGCGCGGTCGACCGTGACCGCCTCGGGCAGGTCTTTCCCGGCGGCCGCGCCGAGCTCCTTGAACTTCCGGGCGCTTACAAGAACGCGGCTTTCCAGGGAGCCGACGGCGTCGTTGTAGGCCCCGACCGCCCGCTCCAGCCCCGTGCGGAGGCCGTCGAAGTGGCCCGCCAGCGTGATCAGCCGGTCGTAAAGCGTCTTTCCCAGGTCGCTGATGGCCTGGGCGTTCTCGGCGATCCGCTCCTGCCGCCAGCCGTAGGCGACGGCCCGGAGGAGGGCGATCAAGGTGGTCGGCGTCGCCAGGATCACCTTCTGATCGACCCCGAACTCGATCAGGGAAGGATCCTGCTCGAGGGCGGCGCTGAAAAACGTCTCCCCGGGGAGAAACAGGACGACGAACTCCGGCGAGGGAGAGACGTGGGCGGAATAGGTCTTGGCGGAGAGTTTGCTCAGATGGACGCGGATCTGCTGGGCATGGGCCTTCAGCCGTTCGATCCGGACCGCCTCGTCCT
>CAZXMK010000563.1:0-1550 GCA_964641935.1 uncultured Syntrophaceae bacterium | reverse complement strand
CCGGGGGGCCGAGCCCGGCTTGCCGTCGTACTTCAGGGCCGCCGCCAGGGGGGACTTTTCCTTTTTGTCTCCGGGTCGTTCCGCGTTCATGGGTTCTCTCCGCGGCGGCTGTCCCCTCCCGCATGCGGGTCCGGTTCGCCGCCGTGCACGGGCCGTCAGGCGTAAAGATTGACCGCGTCCCTCTGAAAGATGGGCAGGGACTGCTTTCTGTCCAGGATGGTCCGGGCGATGTCGTGGTCGGTCAGGCAGACGATCCCCGCATCGGGGAATCCCGATGCCGCCAGGCGCTCCCGGAGTTCGTCCAGGCCGGACTGGAGATACTCCCGGACATCTTCCGTGCCGCAGCGCAGGGTTCCGCTCATCCTCCCCCCGGCCAGCCGGGCATCCACCAGGATGTCCCCGAGGGTTTCCATGTTGAGGCAGAGGACCATCCGGAAGGCCTCTTTGTCGTCCCCCCCGCTCCCCTCCCTTCCGCCCTCGGGATAAAGGAAGAGGTCCTGGACCCGGATCCCGCCGGGGAACGCCACGGGGACCTGAAGCACAAACGGTCCGCCCTCCCGGCGCGACAAAATATTGACGTCCCGGTGGACATCGAGGGTCTCCAGGGCCGACCGGGCGGTGGATGCAGCCTGCTCCAGGCTCTTCCGGCCGGGAGCGCCGGCATCCACGGCCGCCATCTCCCGTTCGGCCGCCTCGGCCAGGCGCACCAGTGATTCCCGGAGTGTTCCCGGGGCTGCTTTTTCCGGGGCATTTCCCCCGTCGGGGAGACGGACCGCGGGATTCCCTTCACCGTCCGCAGGCGCCAGGAGCCCCGCCTGGGTTTCGCCGGCGCCCGCGGAGGACTGCTTTTCGGAGCCGGAAAAAATAAGTGAGGAAAGGAGACCCTGCAGGCTGCTCCGTGCCGCCGCCAGCTGCGGGGGCAGATCTCCGGGAAGGGAGTCCGCCAGGGACTCGACCAGGGTGGACAGCTGCCGGAACATGTCCCCGAGGAGACCGGGCCGGCTGCGGAACAGGCCGAGAGACTCCGGGAGGGATTCCTGTCCGGCCGGAGCATCTCCCGCCAGCACCTGGAGGACGATCTGCGGGGAGTTCCGGACGACCCGGGCGACGAACCGGGCGCCTTCGCCCAGGGGCTGCTTCGTCTCCGCCAGGACCGGGTTGCCTCCGATGTCCAGGAGAAGCAGGCCTCTCTCGCGGACTTCGAGAACCAGCGCCTCTACCCGCTCGCCGACCGAGAGCAGGGAAAGACCGGCCGGCCGGGTTCGATTCGCCGGAGAGACGGGAGTTACCGAAGGATCGTTGAGGGATATGAGTTTCATGGGGATCGGTCCGCCACGCCCCGGCCCGCTTTACCTCTTCCCGGTCAGGTTCAGGATGAGGTGGACTTCGCCGTCCGGAATGCCGGTGTGACGGGCGATCTCGCGCTCCGAGAGGCCGCGGGCGGCCAGGGCCAGGACCTGTGCGGCCCTGGGATCCCCCGCCGGCAGAGGGGCGTTGTCCGGCTCCTGCCGTTCCGACGCCTCCGGGTAGAGGGCGAGAAGCTCCCGGAT
>CAZXMK010000562.1:0-1553 GCA_964641935.1 uncultured Syntrophaceae bacterium | reverse complement strand
ATGGTGAGGAGATCGCCCGCGGCGGGGGCCCAGGCGGAAACGTCCGCGTCCCCCCGGAGGGCGTTGTCCATCTGAAGGACCGCCGAGGCCGCGTCCCCTTCCACGTCGTACAGAGAGATCGGGGAGCCGTCACGGGCGGCGATGCTGATCATGGCGTTCGATCCCGTTGCGGGAAGCTCGGGGTCGAAGTAGTTCACGTCGAGCCAGCTTCCGGCGGCGCTGCGGATCTTGTCGGCGATGATTTTCGGCGTATCCCCTGCCGAGACGGCCACGTCCACGGTCCGGCCGAGGGATTCGATGCGGATGGTGCCCGCGCCCGAGGTGCTGTTGTCGGGGATGGGCATGCTCGTGATCCCCGAGGAAATACCCATCTGCATGGCGATGCCCGCGGTGTAGGACGGCGAGAAGGACGGGTCGGAGATGGGGAGGTCCACTATTCGCAGGGATTCCCCGTTTTTGGCGTAGAGTGAGACCCGGCCTGAGGCGGCGTCGAGGACGGTGTACCCCAGGAGGGCTTCGCCGGCGGAGCCGTTGACCTGCTTCACTATCTGCTCCATGACCTTTGCCTGGTCCACCCTGGGCGGCGTGGACGACATGACCTCGTCGGGATAGAGCTTCACGGTGAAGTCTTCGCCGCCCACGGTGACCCGGACGAGGGCCGCCATGTTGGGGTCCACGCAGGGGATGGAGGGGAAGACGGTGTCGACACCGGAGTCGTTCCTGCTCTGGACTGCCGTGGAAAAGCCCAGGTCCAGGGCGTAGCCCGCCGTGTTCTTGTCAAAGACCACCAGGGGTTCGTTGGCCGAGGGGCGGAGGATGAGGCGCTTCGTCAGTTCTTCCAGGCTGCCCGAGGTGCCGAGGCCGGCTTCGGTGTGGTCTTCCTGGACGATCACTTCGAGCCAGTTGCCCGCCACCTGGCGGATGCGCTCCGCAAGTTCGTCGATGGTGAGGTTGACGCCGCCGTTGATCTTGAGTTCGGCGTAGTTCCGCCCGCTTTCGAACCGGAGGTGGAGGTCGTTCCCTATGGCGATGAGCTCCCCGTCGCCGAACTGGCGGCTCTTGAGGGAGGTTTCCATGCCGAGGAGGGAGGCGAAGTCGATGTGGCTGTGGTCCACGGGGCGCTCCACGGGAAGGGAGGTCACGGTGACCGTGTCCTCGGTGGAGGCGGAGAAGAGTTCCCTGGCTGCCCCGGTGAGTTCCATGCTGAACTGTTTCCCGGGATCTGCGGCCGTGACGACGAGCCTGTCGCCGTCGGCGGAGACCCGGGCGGCGACGCCGAGCACCGTGGTGAGCTTGCCCGCTATGGTGTCCAGGGTGTCCGTCCCGTCGATGGTGAAGGTGACGTCCTCGCCCTGCTGGAAGAAGACCCGGATGGTGCCGTCGGCGGGAGTCCACGCCGAGGCGTCGAGGCCGAGGATGGTCTGGGCCTGCTGCACCCGGTCGGTGTCGGGCCAGCCCGTCACCTGGATAGGTTCTCCCGTGTGGCTGGTGAAGACAAGCCGCTGGGTCCCGGCGGCCATGTTCTGTTCCACCGAGACGGAGAGCAGACGGCT
>CAZXMK010000561.1:0-1557 GCA_964641935.1 uncultured Syntrophaceae bacterium | reverse complement strand
ACCTCTTCGGGGTGCTGGATCTACTGCGGCTCCTACCCGGGGACCAACATGGCGGCACGGCGTGGCCAGAAAGACCCCACCGGCATCGGCCTGTACCCCGAGTGGGCCTGGTCCTGGCCGGTGAACCGCCGGATCATCTACAACGGCGCGTCGGTGGATCTGAACGGCAAGCCCTGGAATCCCAAGAAGCCGGTCATCACGTGGAACGGCGAGAAATGGGTAGGCGACGTGCCCGACGGCGCCGGCAACCCCGGTTCCGGGCGGCCGCCTTTCATCATGAAACCAGACGGCGTGGCCAGCATCTTCGGCCCCGGCCTGGCGGACGGTCCCTTCCCGGAGCACTACGAGCCTCTCGAGTGCCCCGTGGAAAAGAACCTCATGTCGCCTCAGAAGCACAATCCGGCCATCAAACGGTTCGACAAAGCCGGCGTCGGCTCCGACATGGACGTCTACGCCAGCGTGGCCAGCTGCGATCCGAAGTACCCCTTCATCTGCTCGACTTACCGGATCAGCGAGCACTGGCAGACGGGTGTCCTCACCCGCTGGTGCCCCTGGCTGGCGGAGATGCAGCCGGGGATGTGGTGCGAGATCGGGCAGGAACTGGCGAAGGAAAAGGGCATTGCCAACGGCGAGAAGGTCATTGTCGAGTCCGCCCGCGGCAAGGTGGAGTGCACGGCCATCGTGACGCCCCGCTTCAAGCCCTTCGTCATCGACGGCAACACCATTCACGAAGTCGGCATTCCCTGGCATTTCGGCTGGATCACCACAAAGGACCGGAAGTACCGGCCCGGCGACAAGAAGCCCGAGGTCTACACGGAAGGGGATGCGGCCAACCTGCTGACTCCAACCATCGGGGACGCCAACACGATGATTCCCGAGAGCAAGGCCTTCATGGTCAATGTCAGGAAAAGGGGGTGAGAGACCATGGCCGAATACATCAAACTGATTGACGTTTCGAAGTGTACGGGCTGCCGGGGCTGCCAGCTGGCCTGCAAACAGTGGAACCAGATGCCGGCGGCGCAGACGAAGAACAACGGCACCTACCAGAATCCCCCGGACCTGCAGTGGAACACCTGGACCCTCATCCGGTTCCAGGAAGTGGCCGACAAGGACGGCCTCAAGTGGCTGTTCCGGAAGGACGGCTGCATGCACTGCACCGACGCGGCCTGCGTGAAGGTATGCCCCAGCGGCGCCCTGTACCACACGGAGTACGGCACGGTGGGCCTGAACCAGGAGAAGTGCATCGGCTGCAAGGAGTGCATTGCCGCCTGCCCATTCGACATCCCGCGGTGGAACCGGGCCACGGACCGCATCTACAAGTGCGACCTGTGCCTCTCCCGGATCCAGGCGGACCTCAACCCGGCCTGCGTGAAGGCCTGCCCGACGGGGGCGCTCACCTTCGGGGAGAAGAAGGCCATGATCAAGGCGGCCTACAAGCGGGCGGAGGAATTGGGAGAAAAGGCCTCCGTCTACGGCGACAAGTTCGTCGACGGGACGCACGTTCTCTACGTGCTCCCGGAGAAAGTGGAGGTTTACGAGAAGCTGCCGAAGAAGCCG
>CAZXMK010000560.1:0-1560 GCA_964641935.1 uncultured Syntrophaceae bacterium | reverse complement strand
GCTCCCAGGTCGATGAACGGCGCCAGCTCCCAATCGGTGTTGACGTTGAACAGGCGCCAGCGGAACAGCCGGATCCTCTCCTCCAGGTTGAGGAGCAGGTAGCTGCTGTCGATGAAGCGGTTGCGGCCGTATCCGCGGAGAGTGTTCTCTCCGCCGAGAATGCTTCGCTCCAGGAACGGAACGGTGCTGCCGAGGGTCTGGTTGTAAACGACCCGTCCAACGGTAATGAAACGGGCGTCGCTCAAGGGGAGGTAGCCCTTCAGTTCCGCCTCGTAGTGACGATAGTCACAGCTGCTGCCAAGGGCCTTCAGGCTGTTTTCCACGGAGGCCCTGGCGTATACGCCCCGGGTCGGCATGTCCCGGGAATCCAGCGTGCTGTAGATGAGGGCGATTTTCTGGGCGTGGGCGGTAAAGCCGTCGAGGCCGGGGACTTCTCGCTCGGTATAGACATCTTTCGTATAGGGCACGGATGTGACGGCGCCCCTGCCGATACTGACCTTCCTGATACGTTCCCCGAACACTATCTGCAAATTCTCTGTAATGTCGTATCCCACCGTTGCGGTAAAACCGTATTCCTGGTCGGCGTAATTGGTCTCGCCGTCCTTGGAACTGGTGGACTGGAATCCGTAGAAACGGGCCGAACCGTCGCTGTACCCGTAGGGGAAGAGGAACAGTTCCAGCCTGCCGCCCGCGAGCGTCTTGTCACGATACTTGACTTCATAGTCCTGGTTCACTTTGGTGGACTTGGAAATGTTCATCTCCCAGCTGCGGACCGGTGAGGGGTAGAATGCTCCATAGAGGCTGAATGTGGCGCCGAAATACTTGTTGTAGTTGACCTGCGGCGCGACCAGGGTGCTCACTTCGTCCTTGCCGTTATGGAGAAGGAACGCCGTCAGGCCTCCAACGGTGATTCCTTCATTGGGACTTGTTGCTATGACCGGCAAGGGGACGGAAACCGTCTTCACCGGGTCGGGGAAAGACTCGTTGGTAAGGGGAGAGGGGAGGTATGTGCGCGGCACCAGTGAGGTGCAGGCGGCCAGGGTGAAAAGAAGCAGCAGGAGCGGAAGTAGTCTCATGAGGTAGTGCCTTGGGGATTTTTTGAGCGGACTGTACCTGTTTTTCGTGAGTTTTTCAAGCTGAAAGGGAACCCCTGACCGGCGTTCACCCTATGCCCAGAGGATAAGACCGGGTTCGTAGATGGGGCCGAGCCGGGGATGCTTCGGCATGATCCGGACGGCAAAACCCTGCCGCCCGCACACGCGGCATTCCACATCTCCCCTGAAGCGGTACACATCCGCTCCCGCCTGCTCCATGGGCGCGAGGGGGGTCTCTTGTCCATCGACAATCACGTCGCGTGCATCCAGAGTTCCCGAGTAGACTGCCACGGAGAGGTTGTCGAGGGGGATTTCCCCGATGCCGACCCGGACCTGCACCGGAATGCGTTGACCGACAGGGATTTCCCCCGCGGTTTCCGCCTCGATCCCTTCAATGCGCACTCCGTTCCAGAGACGGCGCATCTCCACTTTCCACTGGGCAAGTTCCCGCGCCAGTGATTGATCC
>CAZXMK010000559.1:0-1563 GCA_964641935.1 uncultured Syntrophaceae bacterium | reverse complement strand
CTGCAGAAGATCCGGCAGGTGGACGTGAAGACCCCCATCATCGTGATGACGGCCTACAGCGGGATCAAGGGAGCCGTGGAGGCCATGAAGTCCGGGGCCTACGATTACGTCGCCAAGCCCTTCGACATCGACGAGCTGAAGATCATTGTCGCGCGCTGCCTGGCGTCCCGCAAGGTCGAGGCCGAGGTCGATCACATGCGGTCGACGAAGAAGGAGCTTTACAGCTTCAGCAGGATCATCACCTGCAGCCCCAAGATGAAGACGATCATCGACATGAGCCAGCGGGTGGCCCTCGGCAGCCGCTCCACGGTCCTCATTCAGGGTGAAAGCGGGACGGGAAAGGAATTGTTCGCCAACGCCATCCACTACAGCAGCCAGAGGGCGAACCACCCGCTGGTGGCGGTGAACTGCGCCATGCTGTCGGAGGGGGTGCTGGAGAGCGAGCTGTTCGGGCACGAGAAGGGGTCTTTCACGGGCGCGGTCAAGCAGAAGAAGGGCGTCTTCGAGCTGGCCGACCAGGGTACGCTCTTTCTGGACGAGATCGGCGAAATCAGTCCGGCGACCCAGATCAAGCTCCTGCGATTCCTTGAGGAAAGGGAACTGCAGCGGGTGGGCGGGACCAAGAAGATCAACGTGGATGTGCGGATCATCGCCGCGACGAACCGCAACCTGATGAAGAGGGTCGAAGAGGGCCGGTTCCGGGAGGATCTCTACTATCGCCTGAACGTGATCGCCTTCCACATCCCTCCGCTCCGGGAGCGGCGTGAGGACATCCCCCTCCTGACAAACCACTTCCTGGATCTGTACGGCCGCCTGCTCGGGAAAAGCGGCCGTTGCCTGAGCCGGGAGGCAATGGACGCCCTCTCCCGCTATCCCTGGCCCGGGAACGTCCGGGAACTGAGGAACGTGATCGAGCGGGCCGTGCTCCTGAGCGACGGCCCGGAGATCGGCGTGCAGGACGTTCCCCTGGAGATCTCGGGGAGACACAACGGCCCGGAGGGGTCGGGTGTGAAATACATTGAAGACATGCCCCTGGACCTGCTCATCAAGAACTACACCGAGAGCATCCTGGCCCGCTACAGAAGCAACCGGACGAAGGCCTCGGAGGTCCTGGGCATCACGAGGCAGAGGCTGCGAAGGATTCTCAAGTCCCAGCCGGATTAAATCGAACCGCAGGCCGATTCAATTTCATCCGCCGGTATTCTTTTGAATTCATTGAGGTTGGGTAAAGGCGGGCTTCCGCCGGCGGCCGGAAGTGGATGGTCCTCATCCAGCATCCTGTGCCGGACACCGTATCCCCCGGGAGTCGCCCTTTCCCTCCCGCTTCCCCCGTGCAACGCAGCCCCGTTCCTGCAGGGGTTTTCCTGCCCTGCAGCGGACCGGCCGCCGTCCCGGCGGGACGACGGGCATGTCTTTTGCTGCATGGGTGGCGTTTCGTATTTGCATACCTCAATTCAAGGAGGGTGGTTATGGAGAAGAAGGATCCTTTCCGGGTAGAGCGCGAGGGTCACGTTGCCTGGCTGGTCCTGGACCGTCCCGAGAAGCGAAATTCCATGGGATTGA
>CAZXMK010000558.1:0-1565 GCA_964641935.1 uncultured Syntrophaceae bacterium | reverse complement strand
GGTGCGGCTGCATGGAAACATACGGGATTGGGCGGCGCAACGCAAGGAAAAATCGGGGTCCGGAGAAGAGGGGAGGTGCCGAGCCCCCGGAAACAGAGGGTTTACACCGCTCAGTCGAAGCGTTTCAGGTAGGGTGCCATGTCGAACTTCCGCTTGAGCCCCGCGGCATTCATGTATCGGACTTTCCCGAAAATGGTCCGCTCACCCCATGGCCGGTCGTGCTTTCCGAGGCACCAGGCCACCCCGGCAAATCCGTTGGGGTCCCGGCCGTCCAGCTCCCAGCGGTTGTTCAGCGCGAGCATCGTCCGAAAGGCATCCGCCGGGGAGGCACTCCATTCGATGATCTTCTTTCCCCAGTACATCCGCATGTAGTTGTGCATCTTCCCCGTCCGGACCATCTCCCGCTGGGCCGCGTTCCAGTAGGGATCGTGGGTCCGGGCCTCCTCGATGTCGCGGAGGCCGTACAGGTAGTCCCGGTGATCCCGGTCGTGGTCTTCCAGGGTCCGCCGGGCCCAGGCCGGGACGGCCCCTTCGTACGCGTCGTAGGATGGGTTGTAGTGGACGAAATTCACGGCCAGCTCCCGTCGGACGATCAGCTCCTCCAGGAAGGCGTCTTTCGCGGCCGGGTTTCCCCGCCGGGATGCCCGGACAGCCAGGGCGATCTCCACAGGGGAGATATGGCCGAAGTGCAGGTAAGGGCTCAGGTCCGAGACGGCATCGGATCCGGGGATGTTCCGCTCCGTATGGTAGCGGTCCAGGGCGGCGTCAAGAAAGCGCTTCAGGCGTTTCCCCGCTTCGCCGGGGCCGCCCCGGAAAGAATCGACGGGCGGCACGCTTCGATCCACCGGAAGACTCCTCAAAATGGCATCCGGGTTGTCCATGGGCAGTGTTTCGAGACGAAGACCCAGGGAATCGCGCTCTACCGGCGTCTCCTCCAGAGGTTCCAGGAAATCCGCCAGGCGCGCCCGGATCTTCGGCCGCAGCGTAGCGGCGCTGAATTCCTCCTTTGGTGAGGCCGACTCCACGGGGACGATCACGTCCGATTCGACCTGGATGAGCGGGCAGGGGGCATCCCGGGCGGCGGCCTCCCGCCATGCCTTCTGGATCCGCAGGTAGCCGCGGTCCGTCACGGCCAGGGCGGCGTCCCGGCACATCTCCAGGGCACCCTTCTCCGGAGAGACAGCTCGGACGACCAGGGCGATGCCCCGCTTTTCGAGATCTCTCCGAACCTCCTGCAGGCCCTCCAGGAGAAACCGGCAGTGCCGCAGGTTCGCCTCGGGAAAGTCCGGCGTTAGACCGAAGAAGGCCACGACGGGAATGCCCAGCCCGTTGGCCTCCCGGATCGCGAACTCCAGGGCGTGGTTCCAGGAGGCCCGCTGGGACGCCTGCATCCAGTAAAGGACCCAGCGGCCCCTCCGGGGGGACTTGCGGTTCAGGGGAGTGATGCGTTCTGGATGGATCATGGATTCCCGGCACCAGGAATTACCGGGATCGCTGGACCCGGCTCCGGCCCCTTTCTTATGTGGCCACCTGTCAAGTTCAATAAATATTGCCTTGATTGGATG
>CAZXMK010000557.1:0-1569 GCA_964641935.1 uncultured Syntrophaceae bacterium | reverse complement strand
GGAGTCGTGCATGCACCCAGTGAATCGGATCGGCAAGATCGCACGGATTGCCGCCGCCTGCCTGCTTGTTTTTTTCGCAGCCGTCCTGCCCCTCCGGGCGGATGAGCCGTCCGGCAGTGAATCATCCGTGGTGGAGAAGGCGGATGTGTCCGCCGGGGAACGCCAGGATGGGACGCTCGGGAAGGCCTATTATTACCACAAGCGCTACAACTTCCGGAAAACCAGCTCGGGGTCGGTCTACGACCCCCGGAAGATGACGGCGGCCCACCCGACACTCCCCCTGGGCACGCGGGTGAAGGTGATCAACCTCGCCAACGACCGGTCGGTCATCGTGATCGTCAACGACCGCTGCCGCAGTCACAGCTTCGAATTCATCGACCTGTCCCGGGCGGCGGCGCGGGAGCTCGGCTTTTTCGGACGGGGGATGGCACAGGTGCGGATCATCCCGATGATTGAAGAAAAGCCGGAGTAATGCCGGGGGCATGACCGGCGGCGCCGGAGCGGCGGACCGAAGCCCGGCACGGGACCGCGGAGAGGGACGCCCCGCCGGTTGAAGACATCGAAGAGAATTTCCCCACGTTATCCATTACCTCGAACGAGTGGTCCGGCTATGTTAACGAGGAAAGCGAACGCGCCGTTTGCCTGGCGATGTCGATGAAATTCCGCAGGACCGGTGACGGATTGCCGGTGACCCAGGCCATGTCGAGAACCGTCTCCACACCATCTGCAATCGTTCGGAATACGACCCCCTTGATGCGGGAGCGCTGCATGGAAGCGGGCAAAATCGAAACGCCGATGCCCGCGGCCACCAGACCGACGACCGTGTGGAACTGCGACGCTTCGAGGACGATATGGGGGCTGAAGCCTTCTCGCTGGCAGAGGGCGATGATGAAGTCGAAGAAACCGGGCCCCCGCTGTCTCGGAATCATGATGAAGGATTCTTTCGCCAGCAGGCGCAACGGCAGAGGGGCATCCCCTTTCAGGGGGTGATGGTCGGGAATGGCAGCAACCAGCGGTTCCCGAAAGACCGGCTCTACGGATATCCCTTCGTTTTCAATGCCCCGGGGCGGCCGCATGAACCCCACATGGATTCTGTCATCGCGGAGGGCCTCCAACTGGTGGCTTGTGTTCATCTCCGTCAGGGAAAGCTCGACATCCTGGTACTGCTTCCGGAAATCGAGAATGACCTGGGGGAGCACGCTGTGATTGGCGGATCCGATGAAGCCTATGGCCAGGCGCCCGATCTCTCCCCTGTCGGCGCGGACTGTCTGGCGTACCGCTTCTTTTGTCAGGGCCACGATTCGTCGGGCCTCCGTGAGGAACACGAGTCCGGCCGCGGTGATCTCGACACGCCGTCTGGTGCGGTCGAACAGTCGGACCCCGATTTCCTCTTCCAGCTGCCTGATCTGCTGGCTGAGAGGCGGTTGTGAAATGTTCAGCCTTTTCGCGGCTCGGCCGAAATGAAGCTCTTCAGCGACGGCGATAAACGAGATGATGTGCCTGAGTTCCATTGATTTGCTATTAGTATCAATTGGCGTTGAATAATATATTTTTCATTTCGTACCGTTT
>CAZXMK010000556.1:0-1573 GCA_964641935.1 uncultured Syntrophaceae bacterium | reverse complement strand
CAGGGTATCCACGTCCGCCTCTTTCAGCCAGAGAGAACGAAGGCCTTCCAGGTTTTTCGATTTGCGGGCAAGGGCCTTTGCCAGGAAGACGGCATTGATGCCGCCGGCGGAGGTGCCGGAGAGGACGTCGATTACAAAGCGGGTGCGCGGTATTTCCGATACCTTTCCATCGCCGGGCCTGCGGCCGTGATGGAGAAGGCAGGCGATTTCCCGGTAGATCTTTTCCGTGCCGTTCAGCAGCCCGGGATTCCCCATTGCGGTGGAGCGGACAAGCCGAAGCATCTCCTGGGCGATGCCGTTCATGTAAATTGCGAGGGACACACCGCCGTACATGACAACGGCGTACCGTATTTCCTGTGAAATGGGGGAGTGATCATCGCGGCCCATGGAATCTCACCTCCTTGCCGTGAGCGAACAGCCCGGTATTGATGCGGGACCTCCGTCCTTCCCTGCTCGCCTCATCCGGGCATCCGCCGCAACCCGATGCCGAACTGCTCTTCCAGGTCGTAGGGGATGCCGTGGACCGTGCCGACACCGTTGGCTATACAAAGCTTGCGCGCCCTCACATCTTCCCGCCACCGGGCCTTTGCCGCGTCTGCGCGCCGGTTGGCCACGATCCGCATCCGTTCCACCTCATGCCGCTCCTCTTCCAGGGGAGAGGGCAGGCTCCGGAAATCGGCCAGTATCCGGTCTCTCACGTCACTGCCGATGCTCCCGTTCTGCACCTTGATGTCGAACATGAGCACTGTCGCCCGCTCCGACCACAGGCCGTACTGGACGCACAACTGGCGCGCGGCCTTGTACAGGCCGGTGGCGGCATGCATCTGGATGCGCTGGAACTCATCACTCCTCCCCAGAGATTTGAACATGCCGCGCCACGGCTCGTACAGGAAATGCCTGGTGGGGTGCTGGATGGAACGGGCAAAGGCCATCAGCTCCGACTTGTCGCCGCTCAGCTTCCTCTGGAGCAAATCGAGCCGGTCCTGGAAGATGGCCCGCGACCGTTCCGGATAGTCGGTGAACATTCTCTTCAGCAGGGGCTGCAGCGAACCCTGGCCGAAATTCCACTGCAATACGCCGAGGCTTATCCCTTGGGCGTCGAAGTCTCCGGATACCCCGGCAAAACAGTCAGGGATACCGTTCCCTGTCTCGAACGACCCGGTGAGCGCCAGACAGCGATAGTCGAGGGTCTGAAAGGCGAGGGACGGTCGGGGCGCCTCGCCCCCCAGAAGCCTTTCCCAGGTGACGGGGCCGACGATTCCGTCCACCTCTAGCCCCTCCCGCTGCTGGAAGATCCTGATCGCGCCGTCCGTGCCGCCGCCGAACTCTCCGTCCAGCGGTCCGCGGTAGATGCCGAGGGCCTTGAGCTTCTCCTGTATCTTTCTGACCTCTTCACCCTTTGAGCCGAGTTTGTATAGCGCCATGTGACCTCCTGTGATGGGGTTGCCCCGTTGATACTACGCATGGGTGGATTTCTGAAGGAAGGTGACTTTGGGTCGGTATCGATGGGTGTCCCGGACGATTAGGTACAATTAACCGAAAACCGGCAGTTGGAGGTATCCGCAGAGAGCGA
>CAZXMK010000555.1:0-1581 GCA_964641935.1 uncultured Syntrophaceae bacterium | reverse complement strand
CTGCATGCGGATCGAATCGGCGGGCGACTGGATCTCCTGGCTCGTCATCGCCCTGTTCGTATCCGTCGGCCTCTTCGGCATCGGAATCTATTGCAAAGGGAAGTCCTACCGGATGGCCATGGAGGCGGGGATCGACATCGATAAATTCTGATGGAGGATTTTCAGAAAGCCTCCCGGTTGCACCACCGGGCTCAGCGCTCCACCTTTTGCGACAGGGGCTCCCCCACGGCTCCCGTATAAAAGACGATAAGCCGGACCGTGTCTTTGCCGATGTTGATCCCGTTGTGGGCGGTGTTCTGTACCTCCAGGATCGCCTGCCCCTTTTCAAAGATGATCGAGGCCCCGTCGCCCATGAGGACCTTCAGGGTTCCCTCCAGCACATAGGCATATACGGGAACCCGGTGGAGATGCCATCCCGTCTGTGCTCCCGGGGCGATCTCGACGACGGCTGCCGTGACCTCGGGGCGGTTCGTCCGCAGGTATTCCAGCGGCTGGCCGTTGCCGGCGGTGGTCGATTTCAGGACCGTCCGCACCGTCACACCGCTGTCATAGCCCCATCCCGGGGAAGCGGATCCGGCCAGGACCAGCAGGCACAGGACGAGGACCAGGCCGTCGAATTTCCTTTTCACTTCCATGATTCCCCCTCCGGGCCGCTCGGTCCCGTATTTTTGCGAAAAAAAAGACCGGGCCCGTCATTTCCGCCAGGCGGCGAAGGACCCCTGGTAATCCTTTGTAAATCCGTGATGCCCCGTAAAGACCGCTTCCAAGCCCTGCAGCTTCGCAAGCTTCCCGATGGAGACGACCTCCGTCGGCGTATCCATGTTGAATAAATCCACGAAGGGACCCGCCTTGCCGTCCTTCAGGCTGATCGTGTCCCCCGTGAAGAGCCAGCGGCCGTTGACAAGATAGCAGCGCGAACCCGGCGTGTGTCCTGGCGTTCGGAATACCTGCACGATCACGCCGTCGCTGTCCACCGTCTCGCCCCCCGCCAGGAGCCGGCGCCGGTCCGGCAGCTTGTTCCGCGTGAAAAACATCCGGTACTCGGGACCCTTGATGATCCGCTCTTCCTCGGACCCGACGAAGAGCGGGACGTCCCCGAGCACGGCCAGCGCCGCCGTGTGATCGCTGTCGGAATGGGTCAGAAAGACGGCGCTGATCTTGTCCTTCGGGATGCCGAGCTTCCGGAGACCTTCCTCGACGGCGGCGGGCGTGTTGCCGCCGTCAATCATGACGTAGCCGTCCTTCCCTTTGACCAGAAAGAGGTTCACGAAATCGTCCCGGATGGCGAACACGCCCGGAACGACCTCGCCGGTGGCGACCGGGGTCATCTTCCGGACTTCGATCAGGAACCGTCCAACCACGTAGCCGGCGATCAGGATCACAATGCCGACCAGAACACCGACAGAGATCAGGATTTTCTTTTTCATGGAATGCTCCTATGCGGATGTCCGCACCTGTCGAAGGGGATACGGGATGCCGGCTCAACGCCGGACATTGCACGGGGCGGACGGCACGGGACCGGCCACCTCGCCCCGCGGGCGGGAGTATAAGGGGGGAAGGCCCCGCATGTCAACCGGATGG
>CAZXMK010000554.1:0-1581 GCA_964641935.1 uncultured Syntrophaceae bacterium | reverse complement strand
TTCCCTGTGGATCGAGTCCCTCCATGCCGGCGGGACCTGGAGCCGGATCCTGGAAGCGGCCCGGACGGAAGAGGCCCTGGCGGTCCTCGATCCGGACGCGGAGGTCCTGCCGCTCCCCGGGAGCCTTGCGGCACTGCGGAAGGTACTGCGGCGGGCCGGGACCGGGATGGCCTACGGCGGCTGCCGGGAGTCCGGCCCCGGCGGATGGGCGGACCATCCGGTGAACCCCTATCAGCCCGGGAGCATCCGGGAGGGATTCGATTTCGGCCCCGCCGTTCTCCTGTCCATGGCCGCCTGCCGGAACGCTCTCGGGAAGTACGGTCCCGTCCCGGGATTCCGGGCTGCCGGCTTCTACGACCTTCGGCTGAAGCTGTCCCTGGACCACCGGCTCCGCTGGCTGGACGGACTATTCTTTTCCAGGAAAAAGATTCGGGATGCGGCGGTGGAGACCGGAGCGGCGGTGGAGCGCCACTTCGATTACGTCGATCCGCGGAACCGGGAGGCCCAATTGGAGTTCGAGGCAGCGGCGACGGACCACCTGAAACGGCTCGGGGCGTACCTGCCGCCCATCTTCCGTCCGGTTCCCCGGTCCCGGGAGGTCTTCCCGGTCGAGGCCAGCGTGGTCATCCCGGTGAAGAACCGGAAAGGCACGGTGGCGGAGGCAGCAGCCAGCGCCATGGGCCAGGAGGCGGACTTTTCCTTCAACGTCCTGGTCGTGGACAACCATTCCACCGACGGCACGACGGAGGTCCTGGCGGGTCTGTCAAGGCGGAACCGGGCGCTCCGGCACATCGTCCCGGTACGGACGGATCTGAGCATCGGCGGCTGCTGGAACGAGGCGGTGCGCTCCCCCTTCTGCGGGCGCTACGCCGTCCAGCTCGATTCGGACGACCTGTACGAGGGAAAGGACGCGCTGCAGCGGATCGTGAACCTCCTCCGGGAGGGTCCGTACGCCATGGCGGTCGGCTCCTACCGGCTGGTGGACGAACGGCTCCGGGAAATCCCGCCGGGCCTGATCGATCACCGGGAGTGGACGCCCGGCAACGGCCGGAACAACGCCCTTCGGATCAACGGCCTGGGGGCGCCCCGTGCCTTCGACACGGCGGTGCTCCGGCGCTTCGGCTTTCCCGATGTGGGTTACGGGGAGGACTACGCCGTGGCACTGCGGATCTCCCGGGATTACCAGATCGGGCGGATCTACGAATCCCTCTACCTGTGCAGGAGGTGGGGCGGCAACACCGACGCCGCGCTGTCCGTGGAGGCGGCAAACCGGAACGACGCCTACAAGGACCGGCTCCGGACCCTCGAAATCACGGCCCGCCGGCGGAAGAACCGCCGGACCGAGGAAAGGCGAAAGGAAAGGACTTGATGGAACGAATGGACAACGCGAATGGGACGCTGACCTACCCCGGGGACGGAGGCGGGGAATCCCTTCCCGACCTCTGCCTCCGCCTCCACGCCTCTCAGATGCTGACCTGGCAGCTGCTGGCCGAGAACAGCGTGGCCCTGGCGAGCGTCTGGGAGCGGGCATTTGAGCTGGACGGCGGGACGGTGAACGTCGTCTTCAATCCCGTCCGGATC
>CAZXMK010000553.1:0-1584 GCA_964641935.1 uncultured Syntrophaceae bacterium | reverse complement strand
CCGGGCCTCCTCCGAGCGGGGACCCTACCCGGGCGAGCTGACCACGGATGAAGGGCTCCGGCTCCTGGACGACATCGCCGCCTTCAGCCGGCCCGTCATCATCCTCACGGGTGGCGAGCCCCTGCTCCGGGAGGATGTCTACGACCTGGCCGCGTACGGGACGAAAAAGGGCCTGCGCATGGTCCTTGCCACCAACGGTACCCTCGTGACAGAGGACGTGGCCCGGCGGATGATCGGGGCGGGCATCCAGCGGGTCAGCATCAGCCTCGACGGGGCCGACGCGGCGAGCCACGACGCCTTCCGCTGCGTCCCCGGGGCCTTCGCGGGCGCCATGGCGGGCATCGAGGCCATGAAGCGGGCGGGCCTGGAATTCCAGATCAACACGACGATCACCCGGGCGAACCGGGCCTCGATTGCGCAAATTCTCGATCTGGCCGTCCGGATCGGGGCGGCTGCCCACCACATCTTCCTCCTGGTCCCGACGGGGAGGGGACGGGAGATGGCCGACCAGGCCATCTCGGCGGAGGAGTACGAAGAGACCCTGAAGTGGTTCGCCGAACAGGAGCATCGGGCGCCCATCCAACTCAAGGCCACCTGCGCCCCCCACTATTTCCGGGTGGTGCGCCAGCGAAAGAAGACGGCCGGAGTACCAGCCCCCGGTCCGGCCGGGGCGGGGGCGTCGGGTTCCCAGGGCCACCCCCTCCACGCCGTGACCCGGGGCTGCCTGGGGGGAAGCGCCTTCTGCTTCATCTCGCACACCGGCCAGGTCCAGCCCTGCGGCTACCTGGAGGTTGACTGCGGCCGGGTCCGGGAGCGGGGGTTCGAGGCGGTGTGGAAGGAATCAGCGGTCTTCCGGGACTTGCGGGACCTGAACCGCTACGGCGGCAAGTGCGGGCGCTGCGAGTTCATCCGGGTCTGCGGCGGTTGCCGCGCCCGGGCCTACGAGGCGACGGGGGATTACCTGGCGGAGGAGCCTCTCTGCATTTACGAGCCGGGAGGTGTTCGATAGAAGGCGGGCCGGGAGCATGCCCGGACCGGAGGAAGCGGAACAACGGGGCGCAGGGCAAGCGCCGACTGGGAGAACGGAGCGAGACGATGAAAAACGTGTGGCTGACGGTGGCGTTGATCCTTACCTTTCTGGCCGGGACGGCCCTGGCCGCGGGGCCTTCCTTTGAGGAGCTGGACACGGACGGGGACGGCAAGCTGTCCCGCCAGGAGATCGACGCGGCGGCGGAAAAGGTGTTCCAGGAGGCCGACAGGGACCGGGACGGATACCTGAGCGAGCAGGAGTTCAAGGCGATCCAGGGGGCGCGGTCGAAGTTCAGGGACCTCGACAGGAACAAGGACGGCAAGCTGTCCATGGACGAGCTCCGGAAGTCAGCGGACAAAAAGTACAAGTACCTGGACCGGAACCGGGACGGCTCCATTGACGTGCCGGAAAGCAAGGTCCGCCGTGCGCCCGAGATCAGTCCGCTGTTCCGCGTCTATTTCTGAAGACGGTTTCCAGTGACTGGAGCCCGCCGGTGCGGACCGCTCCGGACGGCTGCGTTGCCTGCTTATCGCGGGGGATCATGGACGGGAAAG
>CAZXMK010000552.1:0-1589 GCA_964641935.1 uncultured Syntrophaceae bacterium | reverse complement strand
CGAGCGGCTGCTCACCAACATCATCACGTCCATCTCGCGCCTGATGGGATCGGAGAGGGCTGCCCTGTTCATCCGGGACCGGAGCTCATCCGGGCTTCGCCTGGCCGCCTCCAGAAACCTGCTTCCGGAGGAAACCCGGGAGGAGTCGTTCCAGGAGATGCTCTCGAATATCCAGGCCGTATTCGACAGCGCGGATGGAAAAATCGTGGAGCACGAGATCAGCGGCAGCGGACTCTCCGATTACCGCCGCGTCATCATCGCCCCGCTCCGGCTGGCAAAGCAGACGATCGGCGTTCTGTACCAGGACAGCCGGTTCTTCTCGTTCGAGGTCGGCTCCAACAGCATCAAGCTTCTGTCCGCGTTTGCCTCGCAGATCGCCGTGTCCATCGACCGGGCCCAGGCGTACGACGAGATTGCGCAGCTGAACCGGAAGCTGATCCAGGAGAACCTTTACTACATCGAGGAAATCAAGGAGATCCGACCCTTCGGCGAGATCATCGGCGTCAGCGGCACCATCCGGGAAGTGCAGAACCTGATCCGGAAGGTCGCTCCCACCCAGTCCGCCGTGCTGATCCACGGAGAGACGGGCGTCGGCAAGGAGCTTGTCGCCCGGGCGATCCACCGGGAAAGCACCCGGAAAGACGGGCCGTTCATCCGGGTGAACTGCGCCGCCCTGCCGGAGACCCTGATCGACAGCGAGCTGTTCGGGTACGAGAAGGGCGCCTTCACCGGGGCGATGAAGACGAAGGAAGGGCGGTTCGAGCTGGCGAACCAGGGGACGATCTTTCTTGACGAGGTCTCCGAGCTTCCCCTCGCGACGCAGAGCAGGCTTCTCCGGATCCTCCAGGAAAAGGAGTTCCAGCGCGTCGGGGGAACGAAAACGCTGCAGTCCGATTTCCGGCTCATCACGGCCACCAACAAGGACCTGGCCCGGGAGGTAGCCGAGGAGAGGTTCCGGGCGGACCTCTTCTTCCGCCTGAACGTCTTCCCGATCGTCGTTCCGCCTCTCCGGGAAAGAACGGAAGACATCCCCCACCTGGCCATTCATTTCCTCAATCTCTACTGTTCCCAGTCTAACAGGCAGTACCCGGGGATCACGGAATCGGAGATGAAGAAACTGCAGTCCTATTCCTGGCCCGGCAACATCCGGGAACTGTCCAACATGATCGAGCGGGCCGTCATCCTGGGAGGAGAAACCATCCGCTTCCCCGAACTGGAGGCCAGAAGGGGCAAGCCCTCGGCGGGGAACGAGGAGATGAAGCTGAAGGACATGGAAAAAGTGCACATCCTGGAGGCGCTGGAATCCTCCGGGGGAAAAATCGGGGGGGCCGACGGCGCGGCGGAGCGGCTGGGCCTGAACAGGACGACCCTCATGTACCGCATGAAGAAACTGGGGATCAGGGTGGCGCGGGAGCGGACCGTCCTGGACGAGGTCGTCCGTGCCTGATGGGCTTTTCCGCGGCATCCGGACCGTTTCGCTGCCTCAGCACGCGTTGCCCTCGGAAGGGGACGACAGCACCCGGTGCACGAAGCCGGCCAGTTCTTTCATGTTGTAGGGTTTCTGGATGAATCCCCGGCAGCCCGCTTCC
>CAZXMK010000551.1:0-1593 GCA_964641935.1 uncultured Syntrophaceae bacterium | reverse complement strand
GATATAGCGGAGCGGGGAAGCCACGAAGAGGACGGACCTTCTCTCCACTGAGAAAGGCTTTCCCCGGAAGATCCAACGATGCGAAGACCGGGAGGCAACCGCCTCCCGGTCGATCTCCCGTTTACGGGAAGGTGGAACCATGCATATTACAACCCTTGACCGATACGGCGGCACCGTCGACCAGACGGCCAAAGAATCCGCAGTCTCCGCTCCGTCAGGTGAGACAAAATCGAGGGGGGCCTTGCAGCCCGCTGCAAATGGCGGACAGCCCCATCTACTGCTCCGTCAGGCCGAGGCGATCGACGCGATTTTCCAGGAGGCCACCTCAAAACTCGACCAGATGAAGGACTCCCTCCAGGGGATCTACAAGACCTACCCGCCCTACCCTCCCGGGAGCCAGGAGCGTGCTGAAAAGCTTGAACGGTATGACGCCCTTCGGAGGCAGATCGAACAGTTGCGGCCCGCGGACATCCAGGAAGCGTCCGAGAAGGAAGATCAATCCATTACCATGGCCCTGCCGACGACCCAGAAAATATGGGACCTCGCCTTTGACGAGCAGGGGCGCATCCGAACCGTCTCCACGAAAGAGGCTGCTGCGGGCGGAAATAGCGGCAATGTCTGGCAGCTTCCCGTTCTCGCGGAAAACGCCCCGGACGAGACGATTCTCGACACCGCCGACCGGATCGAGGAGTTGTCCAATGCCGTTAAAGGGAAGCGCAGCGAGTTCTGGTCCTTTCTCGAGCCGTACGCCCTGGCGGACCTTTACGCCTGATCCCTCCGAGTTCATCCCATCCGGAATTTTCTTCCCTCTCGGCGTATTTCGGGGGGCATTTTTTTCTTCTCCTCATCCCTTCTTCGTCTGACTCTTCATTTTATGAATTATATCGATGGCTTGCAGTTTAGTTGAGCTGGCATGAGCTTTGCTAAATCTTCTGCAAGTGTCCAGCCCGGCAAATCCGGGGGGCATGGATGGTCTGGATCTGTCGCCCGCAGGGACGGCGGGCGTGTTGAGGTCCCAGGTCAAGAAAATGACGACGGGAAAGGGAAAGGGGGTGCGGCGGAATCCGTTCCTGTCGGTCTTTGCGGATGAATGGAGAAGTTTACGAACATAATCAATGAATAATACGGCAAGAAAGCCGATATCTATCCAAGAACAGGAGGAAGAAAAACATGTCTCAGAATTCAATTCAGTTAACAACCGGAATGAGGAGCACGCTGCTCAGCCTTCAATCAACCAACGACCTGCTCAACCAGACCTCGGAGCGCTTGGCCACGGGCAAGAAGGTGAACAGCGCCCTGGACAACGCTCTCAGTTACTTCACGGCTTCGTCCCACACGAGTCGCGCCGGTGACCTGTCCGCCCTGAAGGATTCCATGGGGGAGGCCATCCAGACCATCAAGGCTGCCGACGCGGGCATCAAGGGGATTATCGATCTCATTGAGACCATGAAGGGCATCGCCAAGGACGCCTATTCCGCCGATGCAACGGAGGCGGGGGACCTGGCGACCCAGTACAACGCCATGGCGTCGCAGATCTCCGCTCTGGCCGAAGACGCGGTCTACGGCGGGATGAACCTGCTGGGCAGCGACACG
>CAZXMK010000550.1:0-1598 GCA_964641935.1 uncultured Syntrophaceae bacterium | reverse complement strand
ATGGCTCGATCACAACGCAGGCGGGCGGAACGATCCCCATCAAGATGATGTTCGTGAAGGAGAAGGGAAGCTGGAAGATCTACTCGATCCGGAAACCGGCGGCGGGACTTCAGTCGGGTGACGCCTCGCCGGCCGCTCCTGCGAAAGCCGACCAGGTCGCCCTGGTGAAGCAGTCGATGCGCGATTTCATCGTTTCCGTGGACGGAAAGAACATGGAGCATTTCCGGAGCACGGTTTCAACGATGTGGCAGAAACAGCACACGACGGAACAGCTCAACGAGGCATTCAAGGCGCTGATCAACGCGGGTGCCAACTGGTCCGTGCTGAACGAATTGGAGCCGGTCCTGGCCGGTGAGGCGACGGTTGACAAAGACGGCGTGCTGGTTGTGTCGGGGTACTACCCGACCACGCCGCGAAAGGTTCATTTTGTGCAGAAGTATATCTACGAGGGCATTGCCTGGAAGCTGCTCGGCTTGAACATCGAAGTAAAATAGCACCCGGACAGGAATCTGGCTTTCAGCCGTTCTGCTCTCCCCGGCCCCCGTTCTTCGGAAACCAGGGAAAGAAGGCGCTCGTCCGTGCCTTGTACTCGGCGAATCCGGGCAGTTTCTTCATGAGCCTTTCCGCGGGCGGGATGCCGGAGATCCTGAGCAGCAGGTAGGTCAAGAGCGCCGGGCCGAAAAAGGATGTCCATCCGCCGTCGAACGTCAGGGCGATGAGGAAGATTCCCCACCAGAGGGTCGATTCCCCGAAGTAGTTCGGATGGCGCGAATATCTCCAGAGGCCGCCCGTCATCAGCCGCCCCTCGTTTTCCTTCCTGGCCAGAAACGCCCTCAACTGGGCGTCGCTGATCGCTTCAAACGCAAATCCCAGGAGCCACACCGCGACCCCGAGGGGGTACCAGGCGGAAAGGCAGTTGGGCCTCATGGTGTTGATCATGATGATCGGGGCGGCGATCATCAAGGCCAGGAATCCCTGGAGCACGTAGACGCGCAGGTAGCTCGCCAGCATCACGCTCTTCTGCTTCTCCATGCTTTTCCGCATCTCCTGGTAGCGCGGGTCCTCCTCGGCCCCGAGGGTCCGCACCAGGATGTGCGAGAAAAGCCGGAGCCCCCACAGGGTGACCATCGCCAGGACCAGCCACTGAGCGGCGGAATGCTCGCTCTGCATCCAGAACGTTACGTGGGCGACGATGACGAAGCTCAGTCCCCAGGCGGTGTCGACGATGGCGTTGTTCCGGATCAGGATGCCGATGAGAAAGAAGAGGTGCATGGAGATCATCACGCCCAGGAGGGCGGCCCCCGTGTAGGGGAGGATCCCGTAGCGGACGGAGATGACGGTGAGAAGAACCAGGGAAACGACGGTCAAGAGAAGGAGCGTTTTACGTTCTTTCATGCGGCTCTCCTTTCCGGGAGGAAGGATTTCACGGTGGTTGGATGCCCGGCCTCCTCAATAGATGTACGTCACCGCGCCGCCGTCCACGACCAGGGTCTGGCCGGTGACAAACCTCCCCGCGTCGGAGGCGAGGAACAGCGCCGCCCCTTTCATGTCGTCCGTCTCGGCGATGCGCCCCAGCGCCGTCCGCCTGCTGATCGCTT
>CAZXMK010000549.1:0-1599 GCA_964641935.1 uncultured Syntrophaceae bacterium | reverse complement strand
CGTAATAGGCCAGGCAGGCGGCGTCGGCCCGGCCGTCGCGAGGTTTCCTGCACCCGGGCGGGACTAGCTCGAGGGCGGGAAACATCCGGCGTGCAAACTGGACCGAGCGCTCCTTCCCCTTTCCGGGGAGCCCACTGAAGATTCTTTTCGTCCACTGGGACGGACGGACGGTCCGGTAGGGTATCTCAAGAGCCCCGAGAATCCCGAGCCAGATCCCGAAGCCCCGGCCGAAGTTGAACGTGCTCGCCACGCCCTGCTTCGGCATGGCCTGGGCCTGCTCAAGGATCACGGTCGCCCTGTTGGCCAGAATGGATGTGCGCAGCACCTCCGCCATGGCCGGGATGTCATAATCCCTGCCCTTCCCGGCCGGGAGCGTTGGGCAGTCCGTGACGGTTATGATCTCCCTTGTGTCCCCCTGTATGGCGACGACCGCTCCGTCCATTCCCGGGTCGATTCCGATGATGATCATGCCGATTCCATCTCCTTCCTCAAAAAAGCGACGTCTGGCCCGAGTGCTCGTCGAGCATCTTGTCTATCTGCAGGAGCTCCCCGCCGAGGCGGTTCAGCTTGCGCTCGATCCGGTCCCGGAAGGAAGGGAAGATCATCTCCGTGTCGAGCTGCTTTTTGACCTTGAGGACCTCCCGTTCGAGTTCAGACCGCTTCGCCAGGAGCTCTCCCCTGGTGAGTTTTGGTTCGTTTGTGGGTATTTTTGCTTCATTCATCCCGATCGCCTCCGACCATCGAAAATGCTTTCACGAATTCTCCAGTTCCCTGCTGCGGCTGTCGCTCCCGCCGTTTTTTCTCCTGCCATGCCCGGTATCGTCCGCACGTCTGAAATCCAACGACGTAAATGGGGCCGGATCGGGTCTCACGCATCTGCACAACCCAGAGCCTTCCGAGGTTTCCGCACTCCCAGGGACAACGGTTCTGTTCGCGGTAAAACCGGCATTCATCTTCCTGCCGTTCGGCTTTGAGGTACTCAAGTTCGTCGCTGACAAGCTGGTCCATGGTCGCCTCAGGGTAATCTTTCCGGACCATGGCCAGGATGTCGGCAAGACGCTTTTCCCGGGGGCGGAACTTCACACCCTGCGCATGCTGCCGGAGGAAAATGGTTCTCAGGATCTCCCTGGCCTTCGGTGCGACCGCTACTGGCTCCCCCATGCTTTTTTCCTCCCTCCAGGTGCAAGGTGATAATTCCCCTCCGTGATCTTCAGGAAGTTTTCAGGTTTCAAGAGCCAGTCGAAGGTGAACCAGGCTCCGTCCATGAGCAGCTCGCTTTTCGTGCACCAGTTAAGAAATGCCTCCCATGTCCGGATATCCCGGAAGTCCGCCGTCGGCCGTTCCCGCCACAAGGACCGGATCTTTCGCTTCCGAGTCTCCGACAGCTCGGTTATTCGTGGCTTTCCGCGAGGTCCGCAGATCGTGTTCCAGAACTGCATTACTTCCGAATAGGGGATCTGCACCCGCGGGGGCTTGAGTTTCCCCTCATCCGCGCACGCGTCGGCGGCTTGATCGCCGACAAGAGTATTTGTTTTTAATTCGTTAGGAGAAGGAGAAGGAGAAGGAGCTAGCGACTCGCTATCATCTCGCTGGCCATTC
>CAZXMK010000548.1:0-1602 GCA_964641935.1 uncultured Syntrophaceae bacterium | reverse complement strand
TTTCCTGTCAAGCCGGTCCCCCTTTCCCTCTGCATTCAACGCATCGGCGCGGGGGTTGCCACGGGGGCTTCCTTTGTCGCGGACGTCTTTCCCGCGATCCGTCTTCGACGGTTTGTCAGGCAAGAGGGATGGGAAAAACGTCCTGATTGCTCCTCTGGAAACCCCCGGTCGCGCCCCCGCGGACGTTGGTCCGGGAGGGGGGACTTCCCGGAGCGCGAATAGCGGCTTTTTCGGGGTACCCTGCCGTCGCAGCGCAGCGCCCGCAACGTCATCTGTCTCTGCGCCGTCCGGCACGAGTTATGACTTTGCAGCGACGCGAGACGATGCAGGGTCGAAAAACGCTTCTGAGCGCGGGGGAAGTCTCCTCGTGTTTCTATTTGATCAGCTTGAAGAGTTCCTTCGCCTTCGGGTGGGCCGCTGTTTCCAGCAGTTCGAAGAGGATCATCTCGGTGCTTGCCGGGATGGCCCCCTCGGCGGTCATCCGGCCGATGCCGATCTCCCGGTTGGCCGCGCTCCGGGACGATACGGCGTCGGCGGCCAGGTGGACCTCGAACCCCGCATCGAGCAGGTCCATGCAGGTCTGATAGACGCACACATGGGCCTCGATCCCCATAAGGATCAGCTGTTCCCGGCCGGCGGCCTTGAGCGCGGCGGCGAACGGCTCGTGGCGCCAGCAGCTGAAGGTCTCCTTCACGATGGGCGCGACGTCCGGCAGGAGCTCCAGGATCTCGGGCACCGTCCCGCCGATCTTCACCTGTTCGGTGAGAATGACGGGGATTCCCAGTGAACGGGCTCCCTGGAGGAGCTTCCGGCAGTTTGTGAGGAGGAATTCCCGGTCGTCCATGGCGCGGTAGAGGTTTCCCTGGATGTCGATGGCTACCAGGATCGCCCTGTCGATCTTCAGCATGTCTTTTGGTCTCCCTTGCTTAAAAAAGAAGGTTTCCGGAGCGGTCGCGCTCCGTGATCGGTCCGCCGGGGTACGGCGTCAGGAGTCGCAGCCGGGTTTCCCTCCGCCCCCGCTGACGAAAGGCACCCTCCTGGGCGGGCCGGCCCGGAAGAGGGAACTCGTTAGCGGTGTTTCCGGCAGGATCCCATGCAGGAAGGAGGCCGTATCGAGGACGGCGTCCAGATCGATCCCCGTCTCGATCCCCATCGAGCGGAACAGGAACACCAGGTCCTCCGTGGCCACGTTTCCCGATGCCCCCGGGGCGAAGGGGCAGCCGCCCAGGCCGCCCAGGGCGGAGTCGAAGACCCGGATTCCCGTTTCCCAGGCTTTCAGGGCATTGGCCAGGCCCAGGCCCCGGGTGTTGTGCAGGTGCACCCCGAAGGTGACTTCCGGGAAGGCGGCAAGGCAGGCCTTCAGGATCGTTTCCACCTGTGCGGGATATCCCCAGCCGATGGTGTCGCAGAGGGTGATCTCGCGGACCCCGAGCCGGGCGGTTTTCTCCACGTACTCCAGAATCGCCGCGGTCTCCAGGTAGCCTTCAAAGGGGCAGCCGAAGACGGTTGCCAGGTTGACCCGGAAGGAGAGACCGGGGGCCCGGTCAAACTCGCCGAGAACCAGCCGGAGCGCCGCGAGGGACTCCTCCGGCGTCTGGCGGA
>CAZXMK010000547.1:0-1602 GCA_964641935.1 uncultured Syntrophaceae bacterium | reverse complement strand
ACGACTCCCTGACGGGACTTCGTCGTTCCCTGGAGGCACGAAAGGACGGGCCGGTTCGCAGGGTGGAGAGGCTTCTCTGGTCGTCCCTTCCCGATGAGCGGACGACGGGGCCGGTGAATGGAGCGCCGCCGTCGAAAGGCCGAATTCTCCGCTTGGTCAAGGGATACACGCTGTTCGTGCCGGTCCTCGGTTTCTTCCAGGCCAACGAATGTCTCGTGGATACCCTGGTGGACGTTGTCCTGGAATTGGCATCCCTGTCCCAGGAAGATGCGGTGCTGGATGCCTACTGCGGTTCGGGCCTGTTTTCCCGGTTCCTGGCGGAGCGGGCCGGCTCCGTTTTCGGCATCGAGCACGACCGGGAGGCTGTTGACTGTGCCCGGGAAAACCTGTCGCGGGCCGGCTTTCAAAATGCTTTTTTCCATGGGGGAGACGTGGCTGAGGGATTGCTTGATCTCTTGCATCGCCGGCTTCGGATTGACGTGGCGGTCCTGGACCCGCCCCGGACCGGCTGCGGCCGCGGCGTCCTGGATGCTCTTGTTGAGCTGTCTCCAAGGCGGATCATCTATGTCTCCTGCGATCCGGCGACACAGGCCCGGGACGCACGCCGTCTGGCGGATCGGGGCTACTCCCTGGCGGCCCTCCAGCCGCTGGACATGTTTCCCCAGACGTCGCATCTTGAGGTGGTGGCGGTCCTCGAAAAGAGCTGACGGAATTTCACGGCGAGGGTAGGGTCAGAGAGAGATGCATGTGTCGTCCCGGGCGGCGATGGTCTCCGGGAAAATGCGGCGGGCCGCGGCTTCCGATTCCTCACGTTCCCGGAAGGTGGGATAAGTCCAGGCTTCGAAGTGTACCAGAACCAGCCTGCCGGCTCCGGCTTCCAGGGCGATCCGGGCCGCCGTTTCGGGATTCAGATGGGGCCAGTCCTCATTTCCCTGGCCGCTCCGGTAGGCACATTCGGCGATGAGAAGGTCGGCGCCGCGGGCCAGAGACAGGGCGTTTTCGCAGTAGCCGGTATCGGGGCAATAGGTCACGGTCAACCCATCCACCTCGATGCGGAACCCCAGGGTAATCCCGGTGTGTCGCAGAGGAAGAGTAAGAAGAGGAAAGGGAATCCGGGCCAGATCGTCCGGCAGTTCCAGGACGTCCACCGGGTAGGGAAGCCCCGCCAGGGGGATGGTGAACGGTGCATTCACGAGGACGTCCAGGGTTTTCCTGGAACCTTCCGGGCCGGCAATGATCAAGCCCTTGGGAAATCTGAACTTGGCGAGGGTGTGGAGGCCCGCCACGTGGTCCAGGTGGAAATGGCTGAGGAGAAGGATCGCTGGACCGGCCGGGTCCGTTGCGAGGTAGCGATCGGCCTTGGCGATTCCGTATCCCGCGTCTAGGAGAATATCCCACCGATCCGTTCGGATCAGGGTGCAGATCGTATTCCCCGTTTCCGTATCGTACCAGCCGTTCGTACCCAGGAAATGGACGTCCATCGGATTTCCGGTCACGAATCTCCCAGGATCGCCTTTCGGGCCTCCTGGAGCACATCGAAGCGGAACGCCGGGTAGCCCGGAATCGTCTGGTTCAGATATTTATGCAGGTACTGGGTGTCGA
>CAZXMK010000546.1:0-1603 GCA_964641935.1 uncultured Syntrophaceae bacterium | reverse complement strand
TTCTTCAGGGAGGTTCCATCATGATCCGATCGGCCATCCAGATCCTGTGCGCAGCATTGCTGATCCTTGCGGCCTCGACGGCGGGAGCGGAAAACGTCACCGTCCAGGGCGACATGGGCTCCACGATCCGTTATGTGCTGGAGGAAAAGGTGATCTCCGGCGACGGGATGCGGAAGATCGTCATGAGCTTCGTGATTCCACAGAGCTTCGAATCTCCCACCTATCGGCAGGCCATCTCGGATTTCACGCTCGACCTGAGCCCGAAGCCGCAGGATCGCCAGGAGACCACCGACACCCGGGGGAACCGGATCGTCACGGCCACCTGGACGGATCCGCCCGCGGCGGTGGACGTGAAGCTGTCCTGCAATGCCCTGAACCGGACGAACCTGAAGCTCCTGGAGACCCGGACGCCCTTCCCGCTGGGAAAGGTCGAACCGGGCCTGGAGGATTACCTGAAGCCCACCGAACAGGTGCAGTCGGACAATCCGAAGATCCGTCTTCTCGCGGCGGACCTGACGAAGGATGTGAAAACGGAGTTCGATGCCGTCCAGCGGGTGATTTCCTGGGTTGTGGATCATGTCCGGTACGTGACCCCTCCGGTTCAGTATGATGCCCTGTATTCCCTTGGATCGGGCAAGGGAAACTGCCAGAACTACTCCCACCTGAGCGCGGCCCTGCTCCGCTCCGTCGGCATACCGGTTCGCATCATCAATGGCATAACCCTGGACCGGGCCTACGACGTGACCTGGGAACGGGGCGTCATGACCTTCAAGATGGGGAAGGGGCGCCATTCGTGGATCGAGGTCTGGTTCCCCGATCTGGGCTGGGTTCCCTTCGATCCCCAGAACACGGTCCTGTTCGTGCCGAACCGCTTTATCCGGGTCGAAGTGGGCGTCGACAACAACGAGACGAAGAACGATGGGCTGATGCGATGGTCCCAGGTGGCGAATGCGAGGACGAAGCCGACCATGCGGGAGAGTGTCGATGCCTCGTTTTTGAACGATGCGGTGAAGGTCCGCGGAAGCCGCCAGTCATACGGGCCGAAAAACCTGCTCCTGTCGCCGGAGGTCAAGGCCGAGTTCAAGCAGATCATCGTCGAGCCGCCGCCCCCTCCGCCGGTCATCCCCGAAGAGGTGAAAAAGGAGCTTCGCTATGACGTTCCCTTCCTCTACGGCAACCTGGAATATCCCGAAAACATTGATTTTGCCTTCCCCCGGGTGACGAAGAAGTCCGGCAACCAGTTCGAGATGGCCCGGAGCTTTCTCGTGGAGACAGCAGAATACGTGACCACCAAGGCCACCCAGTATGCTCAGGTGGTGGTCCTGCGAAAACCCGTAAAGCTGCAGAAGGTGGGGCTCGCCCTGCACAATTTCGGCGGCGACGGACAGTTGTGGGTTGAGATCTACAGGGACTACGGCGGAAAACCCGGGTCGCCCCTGGCGACGAGCGCCCTTGTCACCCTCGATCAGCTTTCCAGGAAGCCCGGCTACCGGTGGGCGGACTTCGACTTTACGAAGGACAGCCCGATCCTGATGCCCGGCTCCTACTGGATTGCCCTCGGTTTCACGGGGGATCCCATCGTAAACTGGTTTTATACCTACGG
>CAZXMK010000545.1:0-1618 GCA_964641935.1 uncultured Syntrophaceae bacterium | reverse complement strand
ATGCCGCAGCATCTCCCGGCGGGGCAGAAGCTCTACCAGTTCCGGATCAACCTCTATGGAATCGATTTCTACACGGGGATGAGGACGCCTGTGGTGGACGAGGTGGGCGAGCTATTCTACGGCGCCCTGAAGGTCCCCGAGAGCGAGCGCCAGAAATGGTTCATGATGTTCTTCGAGTTTTTCCGCTTCTACCGGCAGGGGCACGAGATCTACCTGGTGACGGCGGACCGGGAGAACGTGGACTTCATCCGCAAGGAGGTCCCAGCCATGGAGATCCTCTGGACCAACGGGAACTATGTCATGATCCGCCTGCCGATGCCTGAGCGCCGCGAGGCGCCGCCGGATCCGGGGTATTGACAGGAGGGGCGCGCTCCGCATAGGGTTTGATCCGCAGAGGTTTTTATCGCGGAAATGGAACCGCTGCCCCGGGGCGGCGGAAAGAGGGTTCGAATGAACGTACGCGGAGAGTTTCTTCCTTTCAGCAGGCCTAGCATCGGGGATCGAGAGGTGGTGGAAGTGACCGCCTGCCTCCGGTCCGGTTGGATCACCACGGGGCAGAAATGCCTGGACCTGGAGACGCTGTTCCGGGAGCGGACGGGGGCGCGGTGTGCCGTTTCCCTGACCTCCGCCACGGCGGGGATGCACCTGCTCCTCCTGGCCCTGGGGATCGGGCCGGGGGACGAGGTGATCACCCCTTCCCTGACCTTTGCCTCCACGGTCAACCAGATCGTCCTGGCCGGCGCGGTGCCGGTCTTCGTGGACGTGGACTACGGCACCCTGAACCTGAAGGCACTCGAGGTGGAGGGGGCGATCACCCCCCGGACGAAGGCGGTGATTCCCGTCCACTTCGCCGGTGCGCCCGCGGACATGGCCCCCCTTCTGGACATTGCCCGGAGGAAGGGTATCGCCGTGGTCGAGGACGCCGCCCATGCCATCGGCACCGTGTACCGGGGAACCCATGCCGGGGGATTCGGCTGCCCGGCGATCTTTTCGTTCCACCCGATCAAGAACATCACCACCGGCGAGGGGGGAATGGTCACCCTCGACGACGAGGCCCTGGAGCGGAAGATCCGGCTGCTGCGCTTCCACGGCATCGAGCGGGACGCCTGGAAACGCTACGGCAAGGGCGGGGATCCGTCCTACGACATCCGGGAGCCCGGCTTCAAGTACAACCTGACGGACATCCAGGCGGCCCTCGGGGTCGTCCAGATGGACCGGGTGGAGGAATTCAACGCCCGGCGCCGCCTGTTGGCGGGACTGTACCGGGAGGGGCTGTCGGGGATCGACGGCCTTGACCTGCCGGGTGTTCCGGGCGATGCGCACGAGCACCCCTGGCACCTGTTCGTGGTCAAGGTGTCCACCCTGCCGCGGGAGCGCTTCATGGAAGGCCTTGCGGAGCACAACATCGGCTACGGCCTTCATTTCCCGGCGGTTCACCGGCTGGCTTACGTCCGGGAGCGCTTCGGCGACGCCTCGTCCCGCCTGCCGGAGACGGAGCGGGCGGCGGACAGGATCCTGTCGCTCCCCCTGTTCCCGGACATGACGGAGGGGGACGTCGCCTATGTCTGCGAGGCCGTCCGGGAGATCGTGGGCCGATGAGAAGGCCGGCGGAAGAGCC
>CAZXMK010000544.1:0-1619 GCA_964641935.1 uncultured Syntrophaceae bacterium | reverse complement strand
CTTGCCGTGCTCTTTCTTCAAGATTCACCCTGTAAGTTACATGAACTTACAGAGTATCGGCTTCCGGCCAACCCTGGTCAACCGTCGATGGGACATCGATGTCCCATCCTACCCCGATGAAATGACCTTGACAGCCGGGCGTGTTCCGGATTTTCATCGCTTTCATTGGCACCAGCCGGCAAGGTCTCGTACCGACGGTCGGGATGCGATCCTGCCGGCAAGGGAGGAAAGGATGGCGATGCAATCGCAGAAGAGACGGGGCACGACGAGGGGCGCCAGGGTTCGAGAGGTCCCGGGACCGGTGGAGGCCCTGGGCACCCGCCGGACCGTGGAGTCGGTGAACCTCGCGGACATCGACCTCGAGGACACCCGGTTCCAGTTCCGGGTCACCCTCCGGGTGGCGGACCTGGTGGAGAGCATCCGGCGACACGGACAGCAGATGCCGGTCATCCTGCGTCGGCAGCCCGATCGGCCGAAACTCCAGGTGGTGTCGGGATTCCGGCGAATCGCGGCCATCCGGAAGATCGGGTGGCCCACGGTGAACGCGCTGGTGCTGGACGACCTTTCGGACGCGCAGGCATGGAAGGTCTCGGTGCTGGAGAACGAGGCCCGAAAGACCTACACAGACCTGGAACGCGGCTACGCCATCCTGGCCTGGCAGGGCATGGGCATGTCGCTGCAGGAGGTGGCGGAGACGGTATTTCACCTGTCCCGGAAACAGGCCTCCCGACTCAAGAGCCTGGTAAGCCTGCCGCCGGTGCTCCAGGGGGCCATCGGGACCGAGGGCTTCACGACGACCCATGCCCTGGTGCTGAAGCAGTTGCGGGACCGGTTTGGGGCCCGGGTGGACTACGAGCAGTGGACGGAAACGGTCCGCCAGGAGGGGCTGTCGATCAGCCAGATGCGGGCGGCGGTTCTGCGGTTCCTGAAGGACGAGCAGCAACAGGATCCCGTGGAGATCTGCGTGTACCAGAAGGATCCGGAGACGGGCCGGGAATGGCTCCGGCTGAGGCCGGTGAAGATCGACCCGGCCCGGCTCACAGACGATCAGAGAGCAGCGATCATCCAGGACCTGAAAGACATTCTGGCCACGCTGGAGGCCACCCCGGAGTCCAGGTGATCAGGGGATGCCTGACCCGGGCTTCCATCAGGATATCGCATTGCAGGGCGCTGGGCTGGAACGTTTTCTGGCGAAGACCCGATCGATCCGCCAGAGGAAGGAACGATGCACCGCGCGCCCTCCGTCCCTGTCCGCCTCGTGCGTCCGGATCCGACCGGAGAGCCGGCCCAGGCATCTGCGCCTCGGCTCCAGACCCGCTTCCATGCAGCCGCCCGATCACGCCACCTCGGGGTTCGGACCGAGAGCACCTACTGGAACTGGACCAAGCGCTATCTCCGCCACCACGGATGGCGCCACCCGGACGAGATGGGTGCCCCCGAGATCAACGCATTCCTGAGCCACCTCGCCGTGGCGGGTCACGTCTCCTCCTCGACCCAGAACCAGGCCATGAGCGCGCTGCTCTTCCTCTATCGGGCCGTTCTCCAGCGGGATCCGGGCGACCTGGGGGACGTCGTTCACGCCCGTCGCCCCGAACGTCTGCCTGTCGTCCTGACGCCGG
>CAZXMK010000543.1:0-1621 GCA_964641935.1 uncultured Syntrophaceae bacterium | reverse complement strand
CGTAGAGCTTCTGGTCGATGACCTTCGCCCCGAGGATCAGGTCGTCCACATCGGTAAGGAGGAGCTTCTTCGTCTTTTCCAGCCCCGACTTCAGCTTGTCGAAAAATCCGTTCTTCTTGCGATCGAACAATCCCATAGAAAACCTGTTCCGAAGGAAGATGCCGGCGCAACCGCCGGTAAGGCGAGGCTTACCATACAATCGGGAAAGGGGACAAAGAGAAAAGGGGATCGATTGAAATCTGCCCCCCTTCGCGGATCGACGTTTTGAATGGCCTAATGCAGATTTACAGAAACGACGGTCGATATCCCCTGCTTCTGCATGGTCACGCCGTACAGGCTCCCGGCGATTTCCATGCTCCGCTTGTTGTGGGTCACCAGGATGATCTGCGACGATGCGGCGATCTCCTGGACCAGGCGGTTGAAGAGGGAGATGTTGGCATCGTCGAGGGCGGCGTCCACTTCGTCGAGGATCACGAAGGGGGACGGCCGGTGCAGGATGATGGCGAAGATGAGCCCGATGGCGGCGAGAGACTTCTCTCCGCCGGAGAGGAGCGTGATGTTCTGGGTCCGCTTCCCCGGTACCTGGATGTCGATGTCTACCCCCGTCTCCAGCATGTCCGTCTCGTCGGTGAGGCGGAGTTCACCCCGGCCGCCCGGGAAGAGTCGGGAGAAGACATTCCGGAAGCAGGCGTTCACGGCCTCGAAGGTCTCGGCGAACCGCTGCCTGGAAATGCGGTTGATCCGCGTGATGGTCTGCTGGAGGATATCCAGCGACTTCTGAAGGTCCTCCGCCTGGGCGGTCAGGAAGTCGAAGCGCTCCTTCAACTGGGCATACTCTTCGTCGGCCAGCAGGTTCACCTCCCCGAACCCCTCCAGGGTCCGGCGGTTCCGCTCCATTTTTTCCTGGAGCTCCCGGAGGGCTTCCTCTTCCAGCGGCCGGAAAGACTCGAGCAGGCGGGCCACTTCGTCCTGGTCCCGGGCCTGCAGGCTCTGCTTCAAGGATTCCACCTGGAAGGCAATCTCGCGGCACGCCAGATCGCAGTTGCCCGTCTCCCGCGCCGCCTCCTCGAGCTGCCCCTTGAGGACCCGCATGCCCTCCTCCAGGGTCCGCAGCTCCTCTTCCTGTTTCCGGTGGATCTCCCTCCGGGCGCCGAGATCCGCATCGAGAGTCTCCATCTCCCGGTAGGATGCCGTCAGGGCGGCTTTGTCCTCCTCGATCCGGGCGGCATATTCCTCCAGCTTTCGACCGGCCTTCTCGATGCCGGCCTGCCGGGCCTCCAGGTCCCGGAGGGTCTGAGCGAGGGAACGGTTCAGCCGCTCCAGCGTCCGCTCGTTGGCCTCCCGGCGCTGCTGCAGGGCCGCCATGCCGACCTTCCGATTCGTCAGGAGGGATTCCCGCTCCTCGAGATCGGCCCGGATGCCGTCCCACCGGCCCTGGATGCCCGCCATCTCGTCGCTCATGGACTTTTCACGGGCTTCCCAGGAAACGACCTCGGCCTGCACCTCCTGCATCTGCCGGGCGAGCTCCTGCTCCTCCGCCTGGAGGCGCTCCCGCTCGAAACCCAGGACCCGGAGCCGCTGATCGATTCGCCGGGACTCGTCCTCGTACCGCTCCAGGTCC
>CAZXMK010000542.1:0-1624 GCA_964641935.1 uncultured Syntrophaceae bacterium | reverse complement strand
CTCCGGTGACGGCAAGCGCCCGTTCCATGGCCAGCGGGTCTCCCAGGACCAGGGGACGGCAGATTTCCGTGAGTTCCTTCTCCGCAAGCGACTTGACAATGACCTCGGGTCCGATCCCGGCCGGATCCCCCATGGTGACGGCAACGACAGGCTTCGACATCTCCTTTCCCTCCTTGACCCTCCCCGCGGCGGGGTGTATAAAAAAGAGTGCGCGCGGCCCGGCGGCCGGCATATCACGGCTTCCCGACAGATTGCGGTTCCGTCATGAAATATACAGTCTTTCTCATTCTTCTCATCATGCTTTTCCCCGCCCCTTCCCGTGGGGAACGCACCTCTCCCGTGGACAGGGGGAAGGTAACCTCCGGGATCGGCTGGCGTCTCGATCCCTTCGGCAGCGGAAAAATGATGTATCACCGGGGCTACGACATCTCCGTCCCCACCGGAACGCCCGTCTATTCCGTCAGTCCGGGCACCGTCTACTACGCCGGGCCCTACAAGGGGTACGGCAACCTGGTGGCCGTGGACCACGGCAACGGCTACCTGACCCTGTACGGGCACAATTCCGTCCTGAAAGTGACGCGGGGCCAGCGGGTGAACGACACGACGGTCATTGCTCTGTCCGGAAGCACCGGCCGTTCCACCGGCCCCCATGTCCACTACGAGTTGCGCCGCATCGGCGCGCCGGACCCGCAGCGCGTTGCCCAGCTGAAGAAGGAGCTGATAACGGTCATAAAGGCCGACATCCACGAATGGGTTGAGGGCATCGTTACCGGGGAGAGCACGGGTGAAGGGATAGAGTATCTCCCGTCCGATATCGACGAGTAGCCCCTTTTCCCTCCGGGAGCGGCTATCGTGCCGCCAGCCCCAGGATCAGGGTTATGTAGCAGGCCAGGTCCCCGATCTCCTTCCGATCGTTCCCCAGGTCCCCTCTCCACGATGGATCCTCGTTCTCGCTCGCCATTTGCCGCCCCATGACGTCGCACGCCTCGATGAAAGCGTCGTGGAGCGCGGTCCGTTCCGCGTTCATGGCGATCCGTTCCTCCAGCGTGGAGAGCTGCCATTCCGACCGAATCCGGGAGTAGGCGACGGCGGCGCGAAACAGGCGCATGCGCGGCTCCGCGAGTCGCGACCCGCCGATTGCACAGGCGATCCGGGTGGCCTTTTCCCAATCCATTCATCAACCTCCTACAGCACTCGTTTCCCCTGCTCCGTTCCCCATGACCGGCATCATCCCGCTGCGCGTGAGAACTTTCCGACATATATACTCCAGCCGGCGATAAAGAAAAAGGGCTGTTTTTGCAGGGCCGTGAAATTATGGAGGAGGGACCGTTCCCGCACCCTGCGCCAGCGGCCGTAACCGGCGGAAAATTCTTTACCATTCTGCCTGCTGCGGGTACAGTAGCGGAATCCGCCCTATGGAAGGAGAGCGCAATCATGACGCACGATATCGACAGACTGAGCATCGACACCATCCGCACCCTGTCCATGGATGCGGTCCAGCAGGCCCAATCGGGTCACCCCGGAACTCCCATGGCGCTGGCGCCCCTGGCCTACGTCCTGTGGAGCCGGTTCCACCGCTTCAATCCGAAGAATCCCGGGTGGTTCAACAGGGACCGGTTCATCC
>CAZXMK010000541.1:0-1629 GCA_964641935.1 uncultured Syntrophaceae bacterium | reverse complement strand
GCGACCACCCCGACCTGCTCAACAACCTCGCCTGGGTCCTCATGGAGAAGGGCCGTCTCGAGCACGCGCAGTATCTCGTCGACAAGGCGATCGCCATCGAGGACAAGGAGGAGTACCGGGACACCCGCCGGGAGATCCTCGAGAGGATCAAGAAGAAGTAGGGCGATTACTCCAAAAACACCCCCACCACCGCTTCGGCCATGAGCCGTCGTGTCCCCCGTCGAACCGGGAGGGGAAGGGGGCCGACCCCTCATTCCCCATCCCGACATTCACCGGATCAGAACCGGAACGTCACACCGGCCAGAAACGAGAGATCCGTCTCCGGGCTGTTGAGCCCCCACTTCACACCGGCATCGAGATCCAGCGTTTCCGACACGGACCAGATCACACCGCCCAGGAGGAAGGCCGGCGGCGTGTCGGATGTGACGTCCGCGTTGCGCTCCGCGCCGACGTTGGCGACGAGTTTCCACGACTCCGCGAGCTTGTATTCCGCGGCAAGGGACGCGTTCCAGATGTCGTCCCGGTTGGCTTCCCGATCCGCCTCCCGCTTGTAGTCATTGTGCGTGACGCCCAGGTTTACATGAAAGGCCCAGGGGTCCCTGGCATAGGTCGAAACCAGGTTGACGCCGTAGGACGCCCGGCCGTTGCCCAGGCCCTTCTCATCGTCCCCCGTGGGGAGCGTGACGGCAGGCTTGACGGCGAGCGACAGCCCGCCCTGCTCGAAAAAGCGCCACTTGAGCACGACCAGCAGATCGGCGAACCCGTCCTCGCGCACGGTCTCGCCGTCCTTCGCACTGACCCGGGTGTAGGGGACTTCGAAAACGAGATCGAACGGGTCCAACAGGCCGTAGGTCAAGACGGCCTTCGCTTCCCAGCCCTCGGTTCTCGTTCCCCCTTCGTCGTCCCGGTCGAACTGACCCGTCAGCTCGATCTGCGTCTTCCCCTTCCCCTGCGTGCCGGTGTCGTCGGTGATCAGCGGGTGAGCGCCGAAGGCGGGGCTCACCCCCAGGAAGCACGCAATGACCAACGGCATGACAAGGCGGGTGAAAACCCCTTTCATGTTCATCAAACCCTTTCGTTCTTTCTTCACGGCGGATACTTTTTTCATCGATTCATCTCCTCCGATATCGCTGCTCTTCGTTATCGTTGCGGCAATGCGGATCCCCGAAACGGGAGGCGAAAAAAAAGGGCGCCACGGACCAGGCCTTCTCGGGCCGTGTCTGCCGCGCCCTCACTTCCCGGCTCCTCGTGCCGGGCCGTAGGTCGGATTACCGGATTTCGGAATCCGGCAGAACGTCTATTCGCATTCCACGCTTTTCGGACCGGGACCCTCCGCTTCACGGTCTGCGACGGGACCAAAGGCATCCCGGAGAATCTTCCGGATCTCGGTTTCAACCGGGTTGCCCGCCGAGAGCCCCGACCGGCAGTTGATCCGGCCGCAGCCCTTGCGACCGAGTTGCTCCAGGGACTCGGTCGACCAGAATTTCACAAACCGGCTGTCTTTACTGCACATGACGATGTTCCTTTCCCGGATCGGACTACTTGTGACGGGGTCAGGCGGTTTCCGCCAGCACCCGGATCAGTTTCTTTCTCAGCGCCTCGAGCCTCACCGATTTGAACGCCTTTCTC
>CAZXMK010000540.1:0-1629 GCA_964641935.1 uncultured Syntrophaceae bacterium | reverse complement strand
CAGGGCCAGCCAGGGATGCTCCCGGATCATCCGGGGCCCGGCGTAGCGCATGACCGCCCGGACCCGCTCCTGCATCTCCGGCCGGTAGCAATGGACGGGGCAGCGGGAACAGGTGGGCTTGTCCTCCCCGAAGGGACACTTCGCGAGGCGCCCCTCGGCGTACCTGAGAAGATCGCGGCACTCCCAGCAGAGATCTCTTCCCTCCGGTTTGTGGACGTCCCGGCACCGGAGGCGGATCATGGCCTCCAGGGTCTTCCGCTCACGGGACAGCCGCCGCCCGGCCGTTTCCATGGCCGTCCTCCCCGCGGCCCTTACAGGCCGACGGGCGGCGTGTCCTTGGGGTAGGATACCTCGAAGGAGATCCCGACGTCCCGCTTTTCGTTCGGCTTCAGGGTGACTTCCCAGAGGTAGACACCCTCCTGGCCCTGGAAGTCCCTTTCCTTCGGCTGTGGATCGAGCTTCAGGTCCTTCACCTGGATCCGGTCGGTCCGGGAGACCGGCACGGCGTCGAGAATCCGGATGGTGACGGGTTTCTCCTTCAGGTTCTCAACGGTCAGCGTATAGGAAAGCTCGCGGACGGTCGTGTTCCGCTCCATCCCGAAGAGGGTTTCCTTCAGCTTGTCCCGGCTCTTCACCCGCTGGACCTTCACCTCCCGGTCGGCCCCCAGGTTCAGATAGAATTCCTTCCCGGGTCTCTTTTCCGCGAGCGTGGTCTTGCCCACGTAGCGCCCGCTGAAATAGACGTTCAGCGGCCCGCTCAGGAGCTCCGCGTCGGACGCGGTCCGGCACACCAGGAAGGCAAGGCTGTTGGCCTTCGGCACGGTGTAGAGGAAGAAATCCCCCTTGAGGCGCTTCGTCGTCAGGGGCAGCACGGTCTCCTTGTCCCGCGACTCGATGCTCACCGCCTGGGGAATGCGGTACTCGAAGGACAGCGCACCCGCCTCCCGGGCGGCAGAGACGAAGGCGGCCTCCCGGACGGGAGCTTCGTCTTCCACGGCCCCGGCCAACGCCTCCGCCATCGGGGCCGGCGCTGCCATGGCGGCCTTGGCCCGGCTCATGCCGTTGCGCTCGGCCTTCCGGTAGGCCATGGGCGCGGGTCTTGGCAGGGAGAGGATCCAGGGGGCGGCCTCCGGGAGGTCGACGCCCTTGAGGGGAACCACGTTGGAGAGGGAGAGGGCCACCTTGTCCCAGTCCTCTCCCGACTTCTGCCGGATCCGGGAAAACAGGGACAGGTCCACGCCGTCCATGGAGGCGGGAACCGAGGCCCGGTAGAGGGCTCCCCACGAGGCCTGTCGCACGAGGTAGGACGCCTCGACGCGGATCCGCTGCTCACGTACGGCCCGGAAGGTCACCTCGATGACCTTCTTCGCCTCTCCCGAGGGTCTCCGCAGGGCCTGCAGTTCCTTTTCGGCGACGGCGATGTCCTTCCGGACGTCCTCGATCTTCTCGTCCAGGGCCCGCCGGTCACGTGCGACGGCGTCGAAGTTCGTTCCCAGGAACCGGACGGTCTTGTCCAGGTCCTCCGTCTTCGGGAAGGACGTCTTGATGTCCTTGGGCACCTGTCCCTCGGAGAAGGAGACGACGGATTTCAGGAACTGCTCCTTCTTCGCCAGAACCTCGATATACATC
>CAZXMK010000539.1:0-1633 GCA_964641935.1 uncultured Syntrophaceae bacterium | reverse complement strand
GTCTTGGCCGGATTGTTGGCGTATTCCTCCCACATGGGCATGTAGCGGTCCCAGTCGTCGGGCCCCGCCATCAGGCCCCTGGCCGTCATGAACCGGGTTATGCAGTCATAGGTTGCCGCCAGGCCGCCGTACGAGCCACGATGCGTAAAGCGGTAGGCGCTGCCTCCGGCAAGTTCCCCCGTAAACGCGGAACCGCCCCGGACGGGCTCCCCGGAAGGCTTGAGGATGGGGACGGCGACGATGAACTTCGTCCGCCCCGGACCGCATTCCGTGTAGAGGGCCCGCGGCGCACCCCAGGCGGAGAGTCCGTTTTTCTTCACGAATGCGAAGAGCTTCGCGAATGCCTTGTCCACGGCCCGGGCGACGGCATCCGGATCGGAGGCGCTCTCCCCGGCCACCTGTGCCGCCGGGGTCGGAAACACATCGACACGGGAGAATTCCAGGTCGTCGAATTCCGTCATGAGGCATCCCTTTTCGATCGAACGGTCAAGCCCGGGAAGCGCAGGGCCGGATCTCAAGGGTTGAACCGGGTGAACACACGGCCGGCCCGGATTTTCCCGCCCTCGTCGAGCTCGTAGTAATCGGCGCAGGAAAAGTCCAGCGTTTCTCCTTTCCGGTAAGATTTATGAAGGTAACGGCCGTCCTCCAGGAAGTCCAGACGAATCTTCACCTGAAGATAAACCGTCCCGTCGCCGAACACAACCTTTTCCGGCGTGCCCAGGGTTTCCCGGAAGGAGACGTGGTCCCGCGTCCAGTAGGCGATCATTTCTTCCCTGCCCTCCAGGCGCTTCTCCGATGCCTCCCAGACGCAGTCGTCGCGGACGAACCGAGACACCGCCTCCCAGTCCCGTCCGTTGAAGGCCCTGAAAAATTTCTCGATGTCGGCCACCGACCCGATTGCGGGCTTCTTCATGAATCCTCCCTCCCGTCTGTTTTCAGAATGCGCTGTTTCAGGGGCGCCACCAGCCAGTCGACGGAATCCTCCCTCTCCAGTTCCCAGACACGACCGATGATGGAGCGGACTTCATCCCGGCTCGCAAGGTGGGCCATGCTCCTTTCCACCTTCTCCTCGATCTCCCGGTCCGTCAGCGGATCGTGGGGATCCCCGCGGGGGTAATCGCGGCCGAGGCGGATCGTCTCCCCGTTTTTCAGCGTCACTGCAATCCGGCAGGGCGAGCCGTCGGGATAGGTGCGGGTCATGTGGACGTCTTCCGCCAAGGCGATCTTCGGGATCAGGCGGGCCACGACCTTTTCCTTTTCGAGGAAGTCTTCGTTGAAATATTCATATTCGATGGTTTTCTTCACCAGCGCCGCCGCCACGCAATAGGGAAGCGAATGGGTCCTGCCGGCCCGGCTCACGGGCCGGCAGGCGGCTTCGCCGTCCGCCTCCTCGATCGCCTTCTTGTATGTATGGACTAGAACACGGTCGATCGCTTCCGGATCGTCGATCCGTCCGGCGATTTCGATGGCCGTGTCGATGGGCGTCTGGCAGAAAACAAGCGCAGGCCAGCGCTTGAAGACGATGGATTCCAGGTCGGGCGGAGGATCCAGGATGGCCCCCGAATGGGGAAGGAACCGGTTGATCCCCGCCTCGCCATCGTAGATGTTTCTCGGCCCCTCGAAGCCGGCGTAG
>CAZXMK010000538.1:0-1636 GCA_964641935.1 uncultured Syntrophaceae bacterium | reverse complement strand
ACCAGTCAAGGATGAGGAAGCGGAGGCATCCTCGCTTGACTCTACGACACAACTGGCGGAACCGTACCTGAAAATCAGACCGACGCGGTCTCCCCGGCACAGCTGTCGACTGTCCCGGATGATGTCTCCCCCGGGCAGATGCCGGGCAATGCTGTACCCTCGCTCAAGGGTAGCCAAAGGCGAAAGCGCGGAAAGACGCGCAGCGTTGACTCCCGTCTCTTCCCTGGCTGCGTCGATTGTTCGGATCATGGCCTTCTCCATTGCTGCGGACAAAGTCAGAATCCGCTCCCGGAAGCGCTCTGCCACAACGGCCGGATTCTTGACCCGCAAACGGTGCGCGCAGGTCATCAGCCGTTCCCGGCGAAGGGAAATATCCCTTTGCCCAGCCCCGACGAGACGCTCCGACAGGTCGTCGACGCGCTGCTGCAGGTGCCCGACAAAGAGAGAAGGGTCTTTCGTCGCCCGAACCAGGGCTTCAAGGGCGTCCCGTGCGCCCGATAGCCTCCTCATGACGGCAAGGCCGAGGCGTCGTGTCAGGTGCACAAGCTGCGCGTCCAGCTCCTCCCTGCTCTTTGCAACCATCTCCGCCGCAGCCGAAGGGGTCGGCGCCCGCAGGTCCGCCACAAAATCGGCGATGGTGAAGTCTATCTCATGGCCTACCGCCGAGATTACCGGAATCCGGGAAGCGTAGATGGCACGGGCGACCACTTCCTCGTTGAAGGCCCAGAGATCTTCCGTCGAGCCGCCGCCCCGCCCCACGATAAGGACATCCACCTCCCCATAGCGGTTGAAATCGCCAATTGCCTCTGCTATTTCCTGCGCCGCCCCCTCTCCCTGGACCTTGACCGGTCGTACCAGCACCTCGATTCCGGCGTGACGACGATTGAGGACGGTCAGGATATCATGGATTGCCGCGCCGCTGGCGGAAGTAACCACCCCGATCCTGCGGGGAAGGCCAGGAATAGGTTTTTTGCGGGATTCGTCGAACAGCCCTTCCTTCGAAAGTTTCTCCTTGAGCTGGGAAAAGGCGAGCTGAAGCGCGCCAACCCCCTTGGGCTCCAGGTATTCGGCAATGAACTGGTACTCACCCCGCTGTTCATAGACGGACACCCTGCCCCGCAGCACAAGCCCCATTCCGTTCTCCAACCTGAACCTCAAGGCCCGTGATGAGGCGCGAAACACGACACAGCGGATCTGGGCACCCCCATCCTTGAGGGTAAAGTAGAGGTGCCCCGACGCAGGTGTTGCCAGATTGGACACCTCTCCCTCCACCCAGACATGTTCGAAGTTCTCTTCCAGAACTCCCCGGATAAGGGCCGTAAGTCCGGAGACCGTGAGTATTCTTCTTTCAGCGAAAATGTTCACACCATGCTCCAAGGATGTGTATCAGCACCTGGAAAAGAATGGGATATCAATCCGTTGCGCGCCCGATGGAGATACCTTCCGGGAGACCGGCAACTATCAATTGACCGCAACGGAGGCTTTATAGTACCATTTCGGACCATGGAACTGTATCCCTATGTCATAACCATCTCTTCGGAAAAGGGCGGTGTCGGCAAGACCACGCTTGCCACGAACCTTGCAATCTACCTGAAGGCCCTCGCCGAAGACCTCCCGGTCTCCATCTTTTCACTGG
>CAZXMK010000537.1:0-1637 GCA_964641935.1 uncultured Syntrophaceae bacterium | reverse complement strand
AGCCGTCCGTGCCCAGGCCGACGGCGATCCCCCGGCGGAGCATCTTCGGGACGGGAGCCATCCCGGAGGCCAGCTTCAGGTTGCTCTCCGGATTGTGGGACACCTTCACGCCCCGCGCCGCTATCAGGTCCAGTTCGTTTTCGTCCATCCAGTTGCAGTGGACGGCGATGGTCTTTTCGTCGAGCACGCCGATGGAATCCAGGTACTCGACGGGAGATTTCCCGAAGCGGCCCCGGATGATGTCCACTTCCTCCCGTGTCTCCGACAGGTGCGTCTGAAAGGGGACTCCGATCCGTCGGGCCGTCTCTTTGATGGTTGTCAGCGTTCGCGTCGAGCAGGTGTAGGGCGTGTGGCAGAAGAGGGAAGGGGTGACCAGGGGCGTACGGTCCCGCCAGGTCCCGACGAACGTCTCGGCGATCTCGATCTGCCGGGAGGGATCCGGACTGTCGGGAGTGGGTAAATCGATGAATCCCTGGGCGACGACGGCCCGCATGCCCGCGTCCGAGGCGGCCCGGGCGACAGAACTGCTGTAGAAGTAGCTGTCGCAGAAGGTCGTGGTGCCGGACAGGATCATCTCCGCGACGGCCAGCATGGTTCCGGCATAGACGGTTTCCCGGTTCACGTACTTTGCCTCGGCGGGCCAGATGTGCCGCTCCAGCCATTCCATCAGGGGCAGGTCGTCGGCGAGGCCGCGAAAGCAGGTCATGGCGGCGTGGATATGAGTGTTCACGAGGCCGGGCAGGATGGCGCAGCCCGAGGCATCCAGGCGTTCCCGCGACTCCGGGAGTTCTTTTGTTCCTTTTCGGACAAAGACAATCCGGTCCCCCCGGATCCCGATCGCCGGATTCTCGACGATCTCCGTCTGTCCGTTCATCGTCAGGAGGGTGCCTCCTGTGATGAGAAGATCCAGGGTATCCCGGGATTCCGGACCGGTCATGTCTCCATGCTCCGCCTGATCCGATCAGCGATCTTCAGAACCCGCCCCATAACCTCATTCACGTTGATCGTGAGGAGCTTCCGTTCCTCCATGACCACCTTGCCATTGATGAGGACCGTGTCGGCGTCGGAACCGTTCATGGCGTAAACCAGGTGGGAGTACTCGCTGTACATGGGCGTCAGGTGCGGCTTGTCGAGCTTCACGAGAACAAGATCGGCCTTCATGCCGGGGCGGATCGACCCAACAAGGCGGTCCAGACCCAGAACCTTCGCCCCGTCGCAGGTGGCCATCCGGAGGACCGTCCGGGCCGACATGACCGTCGGGTCCAGGCGGACGGACTTTTCCAGCTTGGCCGCCGTGTCCATTTCCTGAAACATATCGAGGTTGTTGTTGCTTGCGCAGCCGTCGGTTCCCAACCCGACGGCGATCCCCGCATCGATCATCCGGGACACCGGGGCCACGCCGGAGGCAAGCTTCATGTTGCTTTCCGGGTTGTGAACCACCTTGCACCCATGATCCGCGAAGAGCCGGATGTCCTCGTCATCCATGTAGACGCCGTGAAAGACGAAAAATCTTTCGTCCAGATAGCCGATCTTCTTGAGGAATTCGGAGGCCCGCATGCCCAGCTTCTCCTGGATGATGCCGGGCTCTGTCGTGTTCTCCAGGTAGTGGGTCGCCACCGGCACTCCGTAGGCGTCCG
>CAZXMK010000536.1:1037-1645 GCA_964641935.1 uncultured Syntrophaceae bacterium | reverse complement strand
CCTCTTCGACGGTTCTCCGGGACGGGAAGCGCGTCGCCGTTCCCTCGGCGGAGCTCGTGCCCGGCGACATCGTCCTCCTCCAGTCGGGCGACAAGGTCCCGGCGGACCTGCGCCTCCATATTTCACGGGAACTGCGGATCGACGAGTCGGCCCTCACGGGCGAGTCGGTGCCGGTGGAGAAAACAGAGGCGGACCTGCCTCCCGATACGATCCTCGCCGACCGGAAGAACATGGCCTACGGCGGGACGCTCGTCACCTACGGCCAGGGCCGGGGGATCGTCGTCGCCACCGGCGACAAGACGGAGACGGGCCGGATTTCCGAACTGGTCGCCGGGGCGGCGGACCTTTCAACCCCCCTGACGAAGAAGATTGCGCGGTTCAGCACGATCCTCCTCTGGGCCATCCTGATCCTGTCGGGCCTGACCTTCGGCGTCGGTCTCTGGAGGGGTGAGAGTGCCGTCGATATGTTCATGGCCGCCGTCGCCCTGGCGGTGGGGGCCATTCCGGAAGGGCTCCCCGCGGCGGTGACGATCACGCTGGCCATCGGCGTGAGCCGGATGGCCCGGAAGCGGGCCATCATCCGGAAGCTTCCCGCCGTGGAGACCCTG
>CAZXMK010000536.1:0-1013 GCA_964641935.1 uncultured Syntrophaceae bacterium | reverse complement strand
CATCTGCACCGACAAGACGGGGACCCTCACGGAGAACCAGATGACGGTCCGCCGGATCTACGCCGGCGGCGACTGGTACGACGTGTCGGGAGGCGGCTATGCCCCGGAAGGTTCGTTCTCGAGCGCCGGGGTGGATCTCCAGGCACCGCTCCCGGAGGCACTGGCGGAATGCCTGCGGGCGGGCCTCCTCTGCAACGACGCCCGGCTCCTCCGGGAGGACGAAGCCTGGAAGGTCCAGGGAGACCCCACCGAGGGGGCCCTGATCGTTGCCGCCGCCAAGGGAGGGATGGACGCGGAGGAGACCGCCGGCGCCTTCCCGCGCCTCGACTCCATCCCCTTCGAGTCGGAGCGCCAGTACATGGCCACGCTCCACGGCGGCGGGGAGAGGAGCGCTGGACTCATCTATCTCAAGGGGGCCGTGGAGAAGATCCTGACGAGGTGCGAAAACGCCCTCGACGCCGGAGGCGGCCTCCAGACACTGGATCGCCCGGCGGTTCATCAGGCGGCGGAAGAGATGGCCGCCGGGGGGCTCCGCGTGCTGGCCCTTGCCCGGAAGGAACGGACGACAGGGAACACCCGCATTGACGGGGAGGACGCATTTTCCGGCCTGACGTTTCTCGGGTTTCAGGGGATGATCGATCCGCCGCGGCCGGAGGCCGTGGATGCCGTGCGGCTCTGCCGGGCCGCCGGAATCGAGGTCAAGATGATCACCGGGGACCATGCCCTGACGGCCGCGACGATTGCCCGCCAGATCGGAATCGGACGGCCGGAAGGCGGGGAGGGGGCCGCCCCGGCGGCCCTGACCGGACAGGACCTGGCGCATCTCGGCGACGAGGAGATGATCCAGGCCGCGGCGGAAGTCTCCGTCTTTGCCCGCGTGGCGCCGGAGCAGAAGCTGCGCCTCGTGGAGGCGCTCCAGGCCCGCGGGCAGATCGTGGCCATGACGGGAGACGGCGTCAACGACGCCCCGGCCCTGAAGCAGGCCGATATCGGCGTGGCCATGGGCATCACCG
>CAZXMK010000535.1:0-1650 GCA_964641935.1 uncultured Syntrophaceae bacterium | reverse complement strand
TCAGGGTCATCCTGGCCTCCGCAATGTCCGTCATGTCGATCTCGGCCCTGGCCTCGTCACTCGCGGGCGCCATGGCGCTCGGGTGGAAGTAGCCGCCGCTGCAGAAGGCCTCTTTTGTCGGATCGCCGGAGTCGGGATCTTTGGCGCCGGTGAGGATCAGGGCGTGGGCCGTCTCGTCCTTTTCCAGCGCGTCCATCGCCCAGAACAGCTCGTACGTGGTGTACTTGCTGAAGGCGTTCTTCCGTTTCGGTATGTTCAGCGTGATGGTGACGATGCCGCTGTCATCCTTGCTGTAAATGATTTCCTGAAACTCGTTCACCTGCATCATCTTCCCCTCTTTCCTCCTTCCCGTTGTGCCGAAGACGGGAGAGGCGGTGTCTCAATGCCTCGCGGTTCGGAACCCCTCATCATCGAACAGGGGCTCGCTCAGGCCGATCGTGTTGCCGACCGGTCCAGTGACCTCCTTCCGGATGTACCTGATCCGCTTCGCCCACCACCAATCCGGTTCCAGCCTTCTTTCAGGGATTGTGCTGCTTCGGACAGGGGCGGAGGGCACGAAATATGCCATCCTTATATCCTTTGAATATTATGGGATTATTTTTTTTAATGCGGTCTATGGTGTTCAAATCTGTCCACATCCGTGCAAATGTGTTTTAATTGGTCACTCGAACACGATTGCGGAGAACAATATGCTGGAAAAACAAATACCTGTAGATGTCTATGCGTACCTGCCGGAGATCCTGGACTCCGTCTCCGACGCCGTCGTCATCGTCGATGTCGAACCCTCGCCCCACCTGGTCCTGATCAACAAACTGGCCTGCGAGATACTCGGAATCAAGGCGGAAGACTGGCTGGGAAAAACGAGGGACGAGTATGTCGGGGGCCTCGTGGACCGGTCCCTCATCGACGACCGGCTGCGGCAGGGGAAAGAGACCATGGGGCTCATTTATACCAAGGACGGTGTCGAGGTCCTGTCCAGGGCCCGCCCCGTTTTTGACGCCAACGGAAAACTGAAATTCGCCATCGTGACGACCATGACGCTGAAGGAGCTTTTCGGCCTCAAGGCAAAACTGGAAATGGAGCGCTTCGAGAAGGAGAAATACCGCCAGGAGATCGAGACCCTGCGCCACTACATCAGTGCGGCGAACGACCACATTTTCCAGAAGGAAGGGATGAAGAGCCTCATTGAGTTCGTGAAGAAGGTCGCGCCCGTGGACTGCACGGTCCTGATCATGGGGGAATCGGGAGTCGGCAAGGAGGTCCTCGCCAACGCGATCCATAGCAACAGCCCCCGAAAACACATGCCGTTCGTTCCGGTCAGCATCCCGGCCATACCGGAAAATCTGCTGGAGGCGGAGCTGTTCGGATACGAGGAGGGCGCCTTCACCGGCTCGCGGCGGGGAGGGAAAAAAGGCCTGTTCGAAATGGCCCAGGGGGGGACTCTGTTCCTAGACGAAGTGGGCGATATCCCCCCGGGCATCCAGGTCAAGATCCTCCGGGCTCTCGACACCAGCGAGATCACCCGGGTCGGCGGAACGAAACGGAGGAAGCTGGACGTGCGGATCATCTCCGCGACCAACCGGAACATGGCGGATGAAGTGAAATCGGGCCGGTTCCGGGACGACCTGTTCTATCGCCTGAATGTTGTTC
>CAZXMK010000534.1:0-1655 GCA_964641935.1 uncultured Syntrophaceae bacterium | reverse complement strand
GATGCTGGTGGACCTCCGCAGCAAGTGGCTCACGGGCAGGGAAGCCGAAGATCTCCTCCTTGCCGCCGGGATCACGGTGAACATGAACCTCATCCCCTTCGACCCGGAAAAGCCCACCGTCACCAGCGGCATCCGCATCGGTCTCGCGGGCGTCACAAGCCGGGGCTTCACCGCCGGCGACGCGGAGGAAACGGCCCGCATCGCCGCCGACCTGCTGGAAAAGAAGCCCGCAGAAGGTCCATCGTACAGGGAGAGGGTTCTCCGCCTTTGCCTGGACCACCCGCTGTACATGACCCGGGAGGAGCTGGCGGCGTCTCCCTTCCTCTCCAGGGATCTCCTGTAGCGCAGAGAAACCGACAAGGATGTCGGTTTCAGGTGCAGTTGTCAAGGACGACAATCTGCACCGGCGGCCCAAGCGAGCACCGGTGACGCTCCCCGCTGCCTGCGGATTTAGGCGGCAGGAAAAAGTTTGACAAATTTGATGATTTGTGAATATAATCTGACTGAAAACATTTGGCTTCCATGGTATACCAGTCAGATGCTCTTCGTTATGTCGAAAACCGGCTTCCCTTGCCTCGCCGCACCATGAATCAGTCCTAAATGTACGGCGATTTTCCCTGATAGTGTTAGAATACCTGTTGTGGGTTCCTGTAATCTGCAGTGCGACCTTATATATTTTTCATTTCCGCGAAGGAGGTTCATTCATGAGAAGCGAGGAAGTCTACGCAAAGTCCCTGGATCTGCACAGGGCGAAAAAGGGCAAGGTAGCCATCGAAAGCAAGATGCCCGTCAACTCCATGGCCGACCTGGCCCTGGCCTACACTCCCGGAGTGGCCGAACCCTGCAGGGAGATCGGGCGGAACAGGGATTCCATCTTCGAAGTGACCTCCAAGGCCAACATGGTGGCCGTCATCACCGACGGGACGGCGGTTCTCGGCCTGGGCGACATCGGTCCCGACGCGGCCCTTCCCGTCATGGAGGGCAAGTCCATCCTCTTCAAGCGCTTCGCCGACATTGACGCCTTCCCCATCTGCATCAATTCCAAGGATACCGACGAGATCGTCAGGACCGCCGCCCTCATCCTCTCATCCTTCGGCGGAGTGAACCTCGAGGATATCGCCGCCCCCCGGTGCTTCGAAGTCGAACGGAAACTCCAGGAAATAGCTGACATTCCCATCTTCCACGACGACCAGCACGGAACGGCCGTCATCGTTCTCTCCGGGCTGCTGAACGCCCTGAAAGTGGTGGGAAAGAACATCGGCGACGTCAAAATAGTCATGACGGGAGCCGGAGCGGCCGGTACGGCCATCTGCAAGTTCCTCATGTCCGCCGGGGCGAAGAACGTCATTCTCTGCGACCGGGGCGGCGCCATCTACAAGGGGCGCACGGAACACATGAACTGGGCCAAGGAAGAGCTCGCCGGGACCTCCAATCCCAACAGGGAGAAGGGATCCGTGGGCGACGTGATGAAGGGCGCAGACGTGTTCCTCGGCCTCTCAGGACCCGGGATCATCGACCAGGATATGGTGAAGACCATGGCCCCGAAGGCCATCATTTTCGCCATGGCAAACCCCACCCCGGAGATCTACCCCGACGAGGCCCTCGCCGCTGGAGCCGCCGTGGTGGCCACGGGAAGAAGCGACTTCCCCAACCAG
>CAZXMK010000533.1:0-1680 GCA_964641935.1 uncultured Syntrophaceae bacterium | reverse complement strand
CCATGACGAGGGCCGGGAGCTCTACAACCATGAAGACGTCCTGTGGGGAAAGGACATCCTGAAGAGAATCCTGCAGTTCGAGAACTGCTGGGACGACTTTGTGGAATACCTGAACATCGGAGACCGGATGATCGACCAGGAGTTCGCGATCCGGGAGAAAATCGTCCGGGACCGGAGCCTGAAGGAGAACATGGAGATCTCCATCGAGTTGTCGAAGGCGGCGGAGTACACGCGCGGTTACCTGCTGAGGAGGCTCTTCCAGAGGAAGATCCAGTCGCACATCAAAAAGAGCCTGGAGGACAAGGGACCGGATCGCCGGTAAGCTCCGGAAGGTCGTGGCGAGGAAATCATACGTCGCCGTCCGCGGGGAGTTGCGACGGGCGGCGCTTCATTCGTGAATGGTGTCGATTGTAGCGGAGGATTGCATGGGACAGAATTTTTACAGGCGGGATGACCGGGACGTGAAGTTCGTCCTGAAGGAACACCTGGGCATCGATCAACTCCTGGAACTGGAACCGTATCGGGGATTCACCATGGAGGATTTCGACATGATCCTCGACCAGGCCCAGAAAATCGCGGCCAATGACGTGGCGCCGTCGTTCCAGGACGGGGACCGGCAGGGGTGCCGGTTCGACCAGGGCCGGGTTCTGGTGCCGGAATCGTTCAAGCACGCCTGGAAGGTTTTCCAGGAGGGCTCATGGTTCGCCCTGGCGATGAAGACGGACTTCGGGGGCCAGGGACTGCCCCTGATCGTGGCCGAGGCGGCGATGGAGTTTTTCATCAGCGCCAATTTCTCCTTCGGCTGCTTCGCGGGGCTGGGACCGGGCAACGGGTCCATGATCGAGAGCTTCGGCTCTCCGGAGCAGAAGGACCTCTTCTGTGCGAAGATGTACGACGGCACCTGGGGCGGCAGCATGTGCCTGACGGAGCCGGCGGTGGGATCCGACGCCCACATGGTCGCCGCGAAGGCGTCGCCCGACGGGAAGTACTACAAAATCCAGGGGACGAAGATCTTCATCACCTCCGGCGAGCACGACCTGACGGAGAACATCGTCCACCTGGTCATCGCCCGGATTGAAGGCGCGCCGGCGGGCGCGAAGGGCGTCTCCCTCTTCGCCGTGCCCAAGATCTGGGTCAACGAGGACGGGACGCTGGGCGGACCGAACGACGTGGCCTGCATCGGCATCGAGCACAAGATGGGCCTCAACGGCTCGGCCACCTGTGTCCTGAATTTCGGGGAGAACGGGCAGTGCCGGGGGCACCTGATCGGGGAGGCAGGCAAGGGGCTGGCCTACATGTTCCAGATGGTCAACGTGGCCCGGATGGCCGTGGGGCTGGAGTCGGTGGCCTTCGGCGCGAACATCTACGCGAATGTCCTGGAATACGCGAAGGAGCGCATCCAGGGGACGCGGTTCGCCATGGGCGGCGAGCGGATCCGGATCGTGGAACACGCCGACATCCGCCGGATGCTCCTGAACCTGAAGTCCCTGACGGAGGGAATGCGGGCGCTCGTCTACAAGACCTATCTCATGGAGGACCTGTCCAGGAACTGCCCCGATCCGGAAAAGCGACGGAAGGCGAAGGGCCGCCTGGAGCTCTTCACGCCGCTGGTAAAGGCTTACTGTTCGGACCGGATCTTCGAGATGGGGCGGGACGGCATCCAGGCCCTCGGGGGCTACG
>CAZXMK010000532.1:0-1681 GCA_964641935.1 uncultured Syntrophaceae bacterium | reverse complement strand
TCCCACGGCGAGCCCGTTGGCAAACTGCTGAAAGAATTCCTCCACAATCGATCCATTCCCGCCGGCGGCACCGTTCCCCCGGGAAGGCGCCGTCTGCGCGCTTCAGCCTGTTGCGTCTGAATCAGACGCGCAAAAGGGGTTCTTCGCGGCTCCAACCGCAGCCCCTCCGAACCCCTCCTTTGCTTTTTTAAAGCATCCCGGAAAAGGAACCGCTCCTTCTCCGCCCCCTTCATCCAATCCGATCCGCCGGCCGCCGGAGTCCGGCCGGTTCAGGCGCCTGGGCCGTTACTTCTGCAGGACAAAGTTCCCCTTCGCGTCGACCCTGTAGACCCTGTACAGCTCGCCCACCCGGTCGCCCTTCGCGTTAAACGAGATCCGCCCGGTCAGGCCGCGGTCGTCCTTGAAGCCCTTCTTCAGGAAGGCCGCCAGCACGTCCGGATCGGCGGACTTCTTTTCCTTGATGGCCGCCGTAATCACGCGGAATCCGTCCCCGGCCAAGAGCGCGTAGATGGAGCTCGGGGCCTCCCGGTACTTCTTCTTGTATGCATCCACGAAGGCTTTCGATTCCTTCGTCGGCAGGTCCTTGGGAAGCGGCGTGCTGAGGAAGTAGAAGCCGCTGGCGGCCTCCTTGCCGGCAATCTTGATCAGGTCGGGGTTGTTCTGGGCGTCCCCGCCGATGAAGGGGACGTTCCACTTCATCTGCATTTTCTGCCGGAGGAGGAGCCCCGCCTCGGGATAGTAGCCCGTGAAGAATACGACGTCGGGCCTGGCCGCTTTGAGTTTCGTCAGGATCGCCGTGTAGTCCCGCTCGCCCGGAGTCAGGGCGTCGTAGAAGACAACGTTGACGCCCTTCAGGAGCGCCTTCGTCTCCGCCGCCAGGCCCTTGGCGTAAGTGGTGTTGTCATGCAGGATCGCCACGTTCTTCGCCTTCATCTTCTGGATGGCCTGGGCAGCCACCCGTCCCTGCTCGTCGTCCCGCGGGCAGGTGCGGAAGAAGTACCTCAGCCCCTTTTCGCTCAGGCGCACCGCCGTGGAACCGTTGGCGATCTGGATGATCTTCGATTCGTTGTAGATGTTCTGGGATGCCTCCGTGACGGAGGAGCCGTACGTCCCGATCACCGCCGCCACGCCCTTCGTGGTCAGGCGCTGCGCTGCCAGGGCCGCCGTTTTCGGATCCCCGCCGTCATCCTCGGCAATGACCTCGACCTTCTGTCCCAGGAGCCCGCCCTTGGCGTTAAGGTCCGCGTTCAGCAGCTCCAGGACCTGCTTCATTTCTTTCCCCTCGCTGGCCCAGGGGCCGGTGAGAGGCGCCATGAGGCCGATCTTCACGGGACCGGCGGCCATGGCGGTGGAAGCCATCAGCAGCAACCCGACCGCAAACAGTGCAATGCGTTTCATGATCTCCTCCTTGGGGATGGGATTAGGCGAGCAACCTTCCTGAAAACAACCATTTAAGAAGTGCCGGTCTCATAGCAGGAATTCCCGGGGATGTCAACCGCCCAGGGAACCGCCTCAGGGACCCGTAACCCGGATGCTCCGGATCGCGTCGGCGCGAAAGGGAACGAATTCGGGGACGTTCGCCGCATATCCCGACTCGTTGAACCGCGCCAGGAGGACCGGCGGCGTATCGTTCCCCTCCCCGTCCACATGGGTGACGAAAATCTCCGAGTACGGTCCGTTC
>CAZXMK010000531.1:0-1683 GCA_964641935.1 uncultured Syntrophaceae bacterium | reverse complement strand
CCGAATAGGCGGGGACGAGAAGGACGTCGTCAAAGGTAAGAGCCTCATGAATGGTGTCTTCGATCATCACGACCTCCTTGGTGTCGCAAAAGTGTAGGTGTACTGATATTGCAGCCGCTTGGCGAAGTCAAGGAAAAAGCCGGCGGCACTGGGAACGGGTGCTTGCCCGGGCACGGCGGCCGCCTTTCCCTCCCACCCTGCACCGTCGGGCAGCGCGCACCCCCGCCACAGGAAAGGGAGTTTGGTTCGCGGATTCGGGTGTTCCATGGATGCTAGGAGGGGATAAACGTCTCTCTCGGCCCGATACGGTAGAGGGTCGCCGTGATGAGGCGCACCGCGTTCTCCAGATCGCACAGGGAAAGGACCTCCACAGGGGTATGCATGTAGCGCAGGGGGATCTTCACCAGCGCCGTGGCCACCCCGCCGCGGCTTATCTGCATGACGTTGGCGTCGGTTCCGGTGGCGCGGGGGATGCCGGTTACCTGCACCGGAATCTTCTCCCTTTCCGCCGTATCCATGATGAGGTCGAACAGGGCCGGATTGATGTTTGCCCCGCGCGGCACAATGGGCCCCTTGCCCAGTCCCACGTCGCCGTTCTGCTTCTTGTCCAGGTCGGGCTGGTCCGTTGCGAAATCCACCTCCACGCAGATACCCACATCGGGCCTCACTGAAAAGCTGCTGGTGGTCCCGCCCCGCAGCCCCACTTCTTCCTGGACCGACGACACGCCGTACAGGTCCACCGGGAGCTCCCTGCCGGACAGGGCGACTTCGCGCAGCACCTCGGCGACCACGAAACTTCCCGCCTTGTCATCGAAACCGCGGCCGGCGACCCGGTCGCCGTGCAGCTTCTGGAGCCCGGCGCAGAAGGTGACCGGGTCGCCGATGCGCACCAGCTCTTGCGCCTCGGCGCGGCTCGAAGCCCCGATATCGATATACTGCGCCTCCATCTTCACCACCGTTTCCCGATCCTTTTGCTCAATGAGGTGTATCGGCTTCTTTCCGATTACGCCGGGGACGGCACCCTCTCTGCCGTGCACGAGAACCCGCATCCCCTGGGTAATCTGGGGATCGATGCCGCCGATGGCGCCGAAAAACAGAAACCCGTTATCATCAATGAATTTTACCAGAAGTCCTATCTCGTCGGAATGTCCCACGAGCATGACCCTGGGTGCGCCCTCCCCTCCCCCGGCGATGCGGGCAATGGAATTGCCCATGACATCGCCGGTTACCGGAGCAAAGGGGTTCACGTACTCGCGGAATACCCGCTGTGCGGGCTGTTCGAAACCGGAGGGGCTCGGAGCCTCCACCAGGGATGTGAGAAAACGGAACGATTCTTCGCGCATACCTATAGTTCTCCTTGCGGCAAGGGCGGGTTCGCGGCCCGCCCTTGGGTTATTCTTCCTTTCTGTCCGTTACAGGGGGGTATTTCCCCGTACCCGGCCTGTTTCCTTCCTCAACCCGGAGCCGTCACAAAAGCTCTCCAAGGAGAGAGTTTCTGAATGCGCGGACAATCCTGACCGAGACAATCCTCCCCATCAGTGCGGGGTCCGCTGCGAAGTTGACGATGCGGTTGCCTCCGGTCCGGCCGAATATCTGCCCGGAACGCCTGCTCTCCCCTTCCACGAGCACCTCCTGGCAGGTCCCCACCAGGCTTTAGTTGCGCGCCAGGCTCAGGCGAACCTG
>CAZXMK010000530.1:0-1687 GCA_964641935.1 uncultured Syntrophaceae bacterium | reverse complement strand
GGATCGTTCGCAGGATCATCTCCCGGGTCATCCTGGCCCGCTCCAGTGCAATGGCCGCCATCCCCGCGAACACATCCATGACCCGGCCCGTATCTTTTGAAAAAGGAATGGCCTGCCCGCCTTCCGTCTCCTGTGCGTTGATGACCTGCAGCACTCCTACCACGTCGCCCCGCACGGTCTTGAGAGGAGTGGTCAGAATCGAACGGGTCCAGTAGCCCGACGCCTCATCGAAGGCCCGGTTGAACCGGAACGGGAGTCCCGGATCCATCCGCTCGGTATCCTCGATATTAAGGGGCTGGCCTGTCTGGGCGACATAGCCGGCGATGCTGTTCTGATCGACGGGGATCGTAAAGGTGCTGTAAATCAGCTTCCCGCCGGGCGGCAAACGTCGCTGGAGGGTCCCGTTCTGGGTGTAGCTGAATTTCAATCGGCTGTCCTCTTTCAGGTAAATGGAGCCGGCATCGGCGCCGGCGACCCGTCGCGCCGAGGTCAGGATATGCTCCATTAGAATGTCCAGATCCTTGACATGATTAAGCTCCATGCTCAGGTCGATGAGGGCCTCCATCTTCTGATGCTCTGAAAACATGATCCTCCCTCCTCTGTGCCTGCTCCCGCCTCCGGCGGGACCTGAAAAGCCGGATTCGACACCCTTTTGCAGCCGGACGATCCCCACTCATCTGTGACTAAACGGCCATTCCATGCGGTTCCCGACCATCATCAAACAGCGGCGCATGGACCTTTCCGGGCTTCAAACGCCCGCGCCTGCCGGTGATTTTTCTATCATGTTTCGAGATTTGGCAACACGCAATATACGCACCCGGAAGAAATACAGGATTCTATCGGTGCTGCAATCCACCGGAAGTGAGGAGCCCCCGCTTCCGATATCGATGTAGTTATGATCGTTGCTCACTAAAAAAAACCCCGGACGCCGGAGAGAATATCCGCCAGGTCCCGGTAACCGAAGCACTGAATATCTCCCGCTGTGACGATGGTGACGGATGACGGCACCCGGGTAACCTTCTGTTCGAACCGGAACGCCCCAATACCGCGACCTCGATGCCCATCAGCTCGGTAAGGCTCCGGGACGTCGAATCTTCAGCGGTCCTGTCAGGCAGACTGGCATGTCCATGCCGTAAGGATCCAGGCGAGCAGAAAAGGGAAATAAACACCGCAGTTTATCTATTTTATAAGGAAATCCGATGAATAGCGACAACTTGCATGCGGCTTCATCATGTGTTTCATTCCCCTCGAGGGACGGTTGCGATGCGTATACCGGGGTATCCCCATCCGTTCACCACAAGAACAATACCATCCCAAAAGTCCAGCTTGCCCGTCCGGACGGCCCCGAATCGGTGCGACGGGTGAGGGCATTCCGCCCCGACATGTGGTACAGGAGACACGGCTCCGGGTCTGCCGCGCTGCGTCGCCGGCCTTCATTTTCGAGAGACCCGGCTCCGTTCACGAATGCGGGCAGCAAGACCCGTGCACCAAAGGCTTTTCCGATCGTGGGAGAAGACATGACTCCACCGGGATCCGGAGTGAAAAAGATCCTTGCCAGCCTTGCCCTCTCTCTGCTCGTCGTGGCTGTTTTCTGGCCCGTACAGCATTATGATTTCATCAATTATGACGACGGCCTCTACGTGCAGGACAACCCCCGCCTCGAAGAAGGGCTGACCGCGAAATCCAT
>CAZXMK010000529.1:0-1687 GCA_964641935.1 uncultured Syntrophaceae bacterium | reverse complement strand
CTTCGCCACCTGCTCGCCGCTGCTTTTCGCCATGCGTCCCTTCTCCAGCCAGAGGTTGTCCTCCAGCCCCACCCGGCAGTTGCCGCCCAGCAGGAGCGACTGGGTACAGATGGGGAACTGGGCCCGGCCGGCGACGCAGACGGAAAACTCAAACTCCTGGAGTCGCCGCTTGGCGTGCTCCACGAGAAACATCAGATTCTCCGGGCTCGGCGACAGGCCACCCAGGATGCCCAGAACGAACTGGACGTAGACGGGTTTCTTCACATACCCCGCCTGGATCAGCCAGGCCACGTTGTCAACCATCCCGGAGTCGTAGATCTCAAACTCCGGCTTGGTCCCGTTCTCGGCGAAGTGGCCGCAGTATTCCCGCATGGTCTTGAAGGTGTTGGGGAAAATAAAATCTTCCGACATGGCGAGGTATTTCGTCTCCCAGTCGTATTTCCATTCGCTGAATCGACCGACGGCGGGAAAGAGGGCAAAGTTGACGGAGCCGGCGTTGAACGAGGCCAGTTCGGGCTTGTAGAGGGAAACGGGCGCCACCCGCTGCTCCACCGTCATCCCCAGGCCGCCCCCGGTGGTGATGCAGATCACGACAGGACAGCGGCTCTTGATGCTGGTGATGATCTCCTTCATGAGGTTCACGTCCGGCACCGGCATACCGGTTTCCGGGTTCCGGGCGTGGACGTGCACGACCGCCGCCCCCGCCTCGTAGGCCCGGACGGCGTCGTCGGCGATCTGCTGCGGCGTGACAGGCAGGTATTCGGACATGGTGGGCGTGTGGATGCTTCCGGTGACCGCTGCCGTGATAACCGCTTTCTCTTTCATGATCTCCCCTCCTTATTTGTGCTGGGCGACGGCCGCGGGCGGCTCCTCCGCCCGGGCGATCGGCATGAAAAGCGATTTCGGATCCCGGTTCGTCTCCCCGGACGGCGCACCTCCTCAGGGACCCGGAAATTTCCCGGCCAATTCCGGCAGGACCGTCTTCAGGTCCGCCGGCAGGAAATAATCGGACTGGGACGCGACGGGCGCCTGGTCGTCCCGGTTGACCGCGGCGATCGTGACGGCGTCGCGGATCCCGACGGTGAACTGGACCTGTCCGGACACGCCCAGGAGAAGCGCCAGTGAAGGGCGGCAGGTCTTGCCCGAGAGGCCGACGATCCGGTCCTCCGGAAGCCAGCGGCGGTCCGTGGCGACGGGCTTCGTGCAGGCCACCTCCCCGCCGAGCCCCCGGGCGATCCGCTCCGCCAGGGCCAGGTCGCCCTGCTCCGCCAGCCCCTGTCCGACAATGACAAGGACCTCGGCCTTCTCGATGTCGGCTCCGTCGCCGGCTTTTGGATTTACGCCGCGCAGTCTGACCCGCGGCGCGGGCAGCCTCACCTCCAGGGATTGAACGGCCCCGGGCGCTCCTTCCGGCGCCGGCGGAAAGACGCCCGGCCGGAGGGCCAGGACCTGCCGTTCCGTCGCCACCGACTGAAAGACCTCCGTGGCCCCTCCCAGGGCATACCGCACGCCGGTGATCCGGCCGGCGACAATGTCCAGCCGGCCCACGTCGGTCAGGCAGCCCGCCCCGATCTCCTGGGCCAGGCGGCCGGCGATTTCCTTCCCCCGACGGCCCGACGACAGGAGGATGATCCCCGCGCCGCTCTGATCCGCCGCCTCCTTCAAGGCCGCGGCCATTTGCGCCGCA
>CAZXMK010000528.1:0-1701 GCA_964641935.1 uncultured Syntrophaceae bacterium | reverse complement strand
GTCGGGATTGACACCTCCCTCGGGGTAATGCTATCCAATGCCCGGCATTTCCCATCCCCATTCCGATGCGAGGTACACCCATGAATCATGCCGATTTCTACAAGGCCGTCCGGATCACCGACCGGGTCTGGTGGGTCGGGGCGATCGACTGGAACATCCGCGATTTCCATGGCTACACGACCCGCCGGGGAAGCACCTACAACGCCTACCTGGTGATGGCTGACAAGATCACCCTGATGGACACGGTGAAGGCTCCCTTCCGGGAGGAGATGCTTTCCCGGATCGCCTCCGTCGTGGACCCGAAAGATATCCGCTACATTGTCTCCAACCATTCGGAGATGGACCACACGGGGTGCCTCCCGGAAATCATCGACATGATCCGGCCGGAGAAGGTCTTTGCATCCCCCATGGGGGTGAAGACCCTGCAGGAGCTTTTCCACCGTCCGGCGGAGATCGTTCCTCTGAAGGACGGCAGCCGCCTCAGCCTGGGCAACGCGACCCTGGACTTCCTGGAGACGCGGATGCTCCACTGGCCCGACAGCATGTTCAGCTATCTCCAGGAGGACAGACTGCTCTTTTCCCAGGACGGCTTCGGCATGCACCTGGCCACGTCGGAGCGGTTCGACGACGAGATCGACCCGGCCGTTCTGGAGTTCGAGGCGGCCACGTACTATGCCAACATCCTCCTGCCGTATTCTCCGCTCGTCCTGAAGCTCCTGGAGCGGGTCGCCGCCTCGGGGCTGGCCATCGACATCATCGCCCCGGACCATGGACCCGTCTGGCGGAAGGACTTGAAGGGGATCCTCGCCCGCTACGGACGCTGGGCCACCCAGAAGCCGGAGGCCAAGGCTGTGGTTGTCTACGCCACCATGTGGAAAAGCACCGAGAAGATGGCCCGGGCCATGGCGGAGGGCCTGGCCGAAGGAGGGCTCCGGGTGAAGCTCATGAACATGGACGAGGTCCACCGGAGCGAGGTGGTATACGAGGCCCTGGAGGCGGGAGCCATCTGCGCCGGCTCCCCCACCCTGAACAACAACCTGCTTCCCCAGATGGCCGACGTCCTGACATACCTGAAGGGACTCCGGCCGGCCAACCTGCTGGGGTGTGCTTTCGGCTCCTACGGCTGGAGCGGCGAGTCGGCGAAGCAGGTCCAGGAATACCTGGAAGACACGAAGGTGAACATCGTCGGCGAGGCGATCCGGGCGAAGCACGTCCCGGACCGGGACACGCTGGCTCGCTGTTTCGAGCAGGGACGGCAGGTGGCCGCGGCGGTGAAGGAAGCTGTTTCCCAGGGATGAAAGAATCAAGCAATCGTGGAGGAAATCATGAAGAAATATGTCTGTGATGTGTGCGGCTATGTGTACGACCCGGCGAAGGGGGACCCCGATGCCGGCATCGCGCCCGGAACGTCCTTTGAAGATCTGCCGGAAGACTGGGTCTGCCCGATCTGCGGTTCCGGCAAGGACGTCTTCGCGCCGGAAGAATAGGAAGGTTCGATGAGCAAGATCATGGAGATTCTCCACCAGGCCTACACCGGCGAGGCCAAGGCGGTCCTGCGGCTGAAAGTCTACGCCGACAAGGCGGAGAAGGAAGGGTATCCCCAGATGGCCAGGCTGTTTCGCGCCATCGCCCTGTCGGAGGAGGTGCATGGAACCCGGGCCTTGCGGCTCCTCAAGGAGATCAGGAGCACCGAGGAGAACC
>CAZXMK010000527.1:0-1707 GCA_964641935.1 uncultured Syntrophaceae bacterium | reverse complement strand
ATGGGAAAAAATGCCCTTAAGCCGCACGTTCGGCGCGGCGGCGATGAATATCGCAAGCTCCACCAGCTCCGGTACGGGAAGCATGCCCGACCGCACCTCTCCCGTTTCCACCTCGATCAGGACGTCTGCAGGTTCCGGGGCTCCCTCGAAGAACCGGGAGATGGCCGTCACCTGTTCCCGGTTGTCCACCCCCACGCTGAGCCGCACTTTTTCTGCCAGGGTCCGGAGCCGGGCGAACTTCAGGTCGCCGTAGATCTCGTTGGCGATGAAGATGTCCTCCAGGCCGTTTTCCGCCATGACCTCGGCCTCGCCGATCTTGGCCACGGTGATGCCCTTGGCTCCGGCCTTCACCTGCATGGCCGCGATCGCCGGAGTCCTGTGGGTCTTCGTGTGGGGCCTCAGGGCGACGGCCGCCCTGTCTGCCAAATCCTGCATTCCCGTTATGTTGCGGAGCAGAATGGTTCTGTCCACGAGGAGGGAAGGGGTATCAAGGCTGCTGTACAGGTCTTTCATTATCATTGATCCTCCGTTCTTCCGGGGTCAGTCGTTTCCGGCATCCGCCGCCGCGATGGCGTCGATCTCCACCAGGAAGCCGTAATGCAGGTCCCGCGTGGGCACCACCGTCCGCGCGGGCCTGTGGCCGCCGAAAAATCCGGCATACACCTCGTTCACCCTGCCCCAGAGTGAAATGTCCGACACGTAGACAGTGACCCGCAGCACCCTGTCCCTGCCGCTCCCGGCGGCTTTCAGCACGGCCTCCAGATTCAGGAGGGTCCGTTCTGTCTGTTCCTCCACCGTACCGAGGCATTTCTCGCCCGTTTCCGGAACGATGGGAAGCTGCCCCGCCACGTACACAACGCCCTGATGCACTACCGCCTGGGAATAATGGCCCCCCGGCCGGGGAGCATCCTCCGTCGAAATGAACCGCATTATTTTCGGGCACCTCCGTTCAGAATCGTACAATCTTCCTGTTCCGCGCCGGAACCTTCCGGGGCCTGTCCGCATCCCTCGTCCCGCCGTGAATCAAGCTTCCTGATCTCCTCGTCGATGTAGTCGGCAAGGATGCTGTTGTGGAAGGCCATGGCCTTTACCGCCGCTTTCACATTGCCGCTCTCCATGGTCCGAATGATCTCCATATGGTGGTTGTACCGCTCTCTTGCCGGGAAGGGTGTGGTGGACAGTCCCCGGAACGTTTTTTTCCACAGGACCTCCACTCTCTTGTGCATCTCCCGGATCACGGGATTGTCGAGCAGGGAGGTGATGGCCAGTTCGAAATTCATGTTGGGCAGCTCGAACCGGGATCCTTCGCCGGCAAGGCCTTTTTCAGCCGCCTCGAGCTGCTCGTCCTCCATCCGCCGGAGGGAAAGGATCTGCGATTCCGTCAGATGGGGGACCACCTCGGCAACGACCCGCTCCTCGATCATTCTCCGGGCCTGGATAAGCTGCCGCAGAAAGACGAAATGGTCCCTTTGGGCAGTGCTGTATTCCGCCACCGGCACGGCGGCGGTGGAAAGAAGAAATGCTCCGCCTCCGTGCCGGATTTCCAGCAGACCGTTGCTCTCCAGGGTCTTCAGGGCCTCCCGCACGGAGCTCCGGCTCACCTTCATGGCGGCCGCGAGGGTCCGTTCCGAGGGAATTCGGTCCCCCACCTTCAGATTGTTGTCCCTGATGTACCTGGTTATGTTTTCGATGATCGCGTCCCTGACG
>CAZXMK010000526.1:0-1712 GCA_964641935.1 uncultured Syntrophaceae bacterium | reverse complement strand
CTTCAACCCGTCCGAACTCGAAGGCCTGCCCGCGCCCGTGCAGCGCTACTTCCGGACCGTCCTGGCGGAGGGCAGGCCTCTGGTCCGCCGTGCACGACTGAAGCAGGAGGGTGAATTCCTCGTCCGGCCGGAATCGAACGGGTGGGTTCCTTTCCGGGCCGAACAGACGGTGGGTGTGAACCCGGCGGTCTTCGTGTGGGACGCCCGCATGGCCATGGTTCCGGGAATCGACATCCGTGTCCGGGATGCCTTTGCCGCCGGCCGCGGATTCATGCACGCCAGCATCCTGGCGCTGGTGCGCCTGGTTTCCGCGGAAGGTACGCCGGGCCTCGCCGTTGGAGCCCTGCAGCGCTACCTGGCCGAGGCAGCCTGGTTTCCGACCGCTCTTCTTCCTTCCCAGGGTGTCTCCTGGACGGCAATCGACGCATCGAGTGCGAGGGCGACCCTGGATGCGTTTGGGATCAGGGTTTCCCTTGTTTTCCGCTTCGGCGACGACGGCCTGATCCGCAGCGTTTATGCCCCGGACCGTCCGCGCAGCGTCGGTGGCCGCGAAGTGCCCACGCCCTGGGAAGGCCGCTGGCAGGAATACGGAACCCTGGGGGGGATGCGCGTGCCCGTTCGCGGGGAGGTGGCCTGGCTGCTTCCGGAAGGGCGGCAGGTCTATTGGAAGGGCCGGATCACCGAGGCCGTGTACGAGCCCTGACGGGCGGACCGCCGGGCCCCGGCGTTCGCGCCGTTGGAAGGGAAGGCCGGGATGGACGAAAGGACCAAAAGACCATGAATATCGAGCTACAGTTGGAGCAGGCCCTGGCGCCCCTGCTGCCGGGGCATCTCGGCATCCGGATCGAGAAGGCCCTGCCGGAGGAAGTGGTCGGCTCGCTGACCGTCGAGGAGCGCCTGTGCACCTACGGAGGCATCCTCCATGGCGGCTCCATCATGGCCCTGGCGGACACGCTGGGCGGCGTCGGGGCCTTCCTGAACCTTCCCCCCGGCACGCGGACCTCGACGGTGGAATCCAAGACGAACTTCGTTCGGGCCGCGAAAATCGGGACGAGGGTGACGGCGACGAGCCGGCTCATCCACAAGGGACGGACCCTCGTGCTCTGGCTGACGGAGGTTCGGGACTCCGAGGGAAACCTGCTGGCCCTGGTTTCCCAGTCGCAAATGGTGATTCCGGTCTGAGAGAGCCACCGCGCCGGGCGGCAAAGCGGGCGCCCCGGCCGCTGCCGGCAGGGGCGCACCGTTCGCCTCCATGCGCCGCATTACGCGGCAGGTCCGGTCACGAAGCCCTTGGACGGGGGACCCGTGTCGGCCGGCGTCCCGGCGATCTGGGCGAGGTAGGCGGCGCCCAGCTTCTTCAGGTGGTCGTTCACGTTGTCGAAGTAGTTGAAGTGGGCCTGCTCCTCGTCGTTGATGGTCTCGAAGAGCTTCATGCTGATGCTGTCCCCGTTCTCCCGGCATACCAGGATGAACTGGTTGTAGGCATCGATCGTGTCGTCCTCCAGGGTGGCGTTGAATGGAAATACGGCCTCCACCTTCTGGCCCTTCTGGACCTTTGCGGCGAGGTCCGTCGTCGGCTCCCCTCCCAGTTCCTTGATGCGCTCGGCGAACATCTCCGCATGCCGCATCTCGTCGATCGCGATCAGCTTGATCTTCGCCGCCAGTTCCCCGTAGTCCATGTCGTCCAGGTTATAGTGCTGGTTCATGTACTG
>CAZXMK010000525.1:0-1715 GCA_964641935.1 uncultured Syntrophaceae bacterium | reverse complement strand
CGAAGGCTCCGGCGGCCCCGCTCGTAGTTCTCCTGGGCCCGCGTGCGCGCGATCATCTCGCGGAACAGCCGCTTCTGGTTCTCCGTCAGGTCGAGCGTGCGCAGCAGTTTCTCGTACACGTACAACTGGCCGGCGAGCATCTTCAGCGGATCGGAAGAAAGGCTCCCCCCACGGGTGCGGATGCGCGCCAGCGGCTTCCGGCGGTACGCGATCTTCCCCCCGGAGTGGGCGATCCGCAACCACAGGTCGTAGTCCTCGGCGTGCCGGATCGCCGGGTCCCACATGCCGGCGCGAAGGATGGCCTCCCGGCGGATGGCGGCGCAGTTCAGCACGATGCACTTCTGCTCGATCAGGGCCTCGACGGTCGCCTCGTCCGTTGGAAACCCGTAGTCGCTGTAATAGAACTTCACCCCGACCCGGGCATAGAGGTCCCGGAGCCGCTCGATCGCCTTCATCCCCAGGACTTCATCCGGCAAGCCGTCGTCCTTCACGCCCAAGGCCCTTGCCACCGTCGCATAGACGTGCGGCACCTCCTTCATGTTGAATTCCATGACGTAGAGATTGGCGATGGCCACGGCCAGCCCGTGGTGGAGATGATGCAGGGCGCCCGCCGTGTGGCCGATGCCGTGGTCCGCGCCGGGGAGGGCGGTCTGGAAGGCGATGCCCGCCATGCAGGAAGCGATGAGCATCTTGGACCGGACGTCGAGGTTCTCCCCGTTCGTGTGCCACGCTTCCTCGATGTTGTCCGCAATCATCTCGACCGCCCGGAAGGCAATGGCATTGGACAGGTCCTGCCGGTCTCCGGAGGCCAGCGCCCCGATGGAATGGGTCAGGGCGTCCAGGGCCGTGGCCGCCACGAGATGCCGCGGCAGGCTCTTCGTCAGCTCCGGGTCCAGCACCGCGAGCTTGGGGATGAACTTGTAGTCGCCGATGATCAGCTTCTTCTTCTGCGCCCGATCCATCACGACGGCCCCCCAGGTCACTTCCGACCCGGTGCCGGCGGTGGTGGGAATGCAGATGATCGGTTTTGTCTCCGCCGGGACCAGGTACAGGCCGACATAATCCTCCAGTTCGCCGCCGTTCGATTCGAGAACCGCAGCGGCCTTGCAGGCATCCATCACCGATCCGCCGCCGAGGGCGATCCAGAAATCGGCCCCGGCGTCCGCCGCGACGTTTGCAATCTCGTACACCTGCTCCCGGTCCGCCTCCTCCAGTACCCGGTCGAAGACGGCAGCCACCTCGATCGTGCTTCCTTTCAGGGCATCCAGCAGGTAGTCCAGGAGCCCCGCCCCCTTGACGCCCTGATCCGTGACGATACAGGCGCGGCTCCTGCCCTCGAACTGCCAGTCCAGACCAAGATCGTCGGCCAGGTCGCGGACCTTGCCGTTTCCGAAGATGATCCGGGTCGGATTCCACCATTGGAAATCCATGTTGTGTAACGGAACGTTTCTGAAGATCTGGCTCATGCGGATTTCCCCTCCTGTCTTTTGTTTACGATGTCCCGCGGCGGCCGCCCGATCGGAACACGGGCCTTCATTGCACCGACCGTGCCGGACGGACAGAAAGGCCGGCACCATGCCTCCGGTCGGCATCCCGCCGGGGACCCGCCATCATGAACGATCGTGTTATTGAAGAGTTATGAGTTGTGGAGGGGCTGAAACCGCTCTTCAGGAGAGGGATCGAAGGGCTGGTAATCTGAACATGGGAAGACAGAG
>CAZXMK010000524.1:0-1717 GCA_964641935.1 uncultured Syntrophaceae bacterium | reverse complement strand
CGAGGAATTCATTTCCGAAGGCACGGGGGCGATGTCCGCGGAGGGAACTCCCGAGGAAAAAAGCCATGGGGAAGATCGCGCGATTCGGGAAGCTGTTGCGCTGCTGGAAAGCATGTCAAAACCCGATCGATGGAAAGCCGTGGCCGTACTGAAGGAAATCAGAGGAATCTGCAACAGGAAGACGGCCCCGTAGAGGCGGGGCCGGCACGCGCATTTTCGGCTGTCTTCCCGTCCAGGTGGCCGCCGGTGATGAGATATTCAGCGGACACATCTATTCCCATGACACTCAAGGAGATATGGGTCAGGTATCCTGCAGTTTGACCACCACGCGGCCCCGGATGCCTCCCACAAGGATAGCCCGGATCTTTTCTTCCAATTGCTGGAGGGGGCAATCAACCGCGAGCATCTCAAGGTTGTCCGGCTTCCACTCACCCGCCAGCTTTTCCCAGACCAGACGACGGGGCCCCATGGGGCACTGGACCGAATCAATTCCCAGCAGGCTTACCCCGCGCAGGATGAACGGCAGGACATTGAGGGACAGCTCCAGGGAACCAACCAGTCCACAGCAGGTGACGGTACCGTCGTATCGGGTGGCCTTGACGGCTGCGGAGAGCATATCTCCGCCCACGACGTCGACAACGCCGGCCCATCGCTCCGCCATCAAAGGCTGATCAGCACCTGTTAGAACTTCTTCCCTCCCAATCACCGCCCCGGCTCCAATTCCGAGGAGAAAGTCCTTTTCCGACGCTTTTCCGGTTGAAGCTGTCACCCGGTATCCCAGCTTGGCAAGGATTGCAACGGCCACACTCCCCACGCCGCCGGTGGCTCCGGTAACGAGGACATCGCCGTCCTCGGGCCGTACGCCGTTGTCCACCAGTTTCCGGATCATCATTCCAGCGGTCAGTCCCGCGGTGCCCAGAATCATGCTTTCCCTCAGGGAGAGGCCTTCGGGCAGAGGCAAAGCCCACGAGGCCGGGACACGGATATACTGTCCAAAAGCTCCGGACGTGTCCATGCCAAGGTCATAGCTGGTCACAATCACCTTGTCACCCGGCTTGAAGGAGCTGTCGGAGGATTCGACCACTTCACCCGCGGCATCGATGCCGGGCGTCTGCGGATAGCTTTTAATAATGCCGAACTGTCCGGTTGCGGCAAGGGCATCCTTGTAGTTCAGGGAAGAATAGTGGACCTTCACCAGAAGATCACCCGCGGGCAAGTCCTCGATGGAGCGGGTCCCGACCCGGCAGGAGAACTTCTTCGGCTCCGTTTCTTCAACAATCAGCGCGGTAAAAGTATTTGCTGTCATCAGTAGTGTCTCCCCTGTACTACACGGCGTTATGGTATTTTCGCTTCCCCTTGCGAAAGGCACGGCGTTCCCGTCACTCGGTCTCGACCCTCATTATCTTTGCCCTGGAACAGTGAATCGGCTTCATGTGCAACGAGACCGAACTGTCGAGGTAGACGCTGTCTCCCACCTCGATGGTATATGAATCACCGTTCCTGCTAATCTCCACTTTCCCGGCAATGATATACAGAAAAGTCTCCCCATGCCGGCGCGCCGTCACGGCGATCCTGCGGTCGGACCGCAGGTCGAAGAGGGAGCAGTTCATCCTTTTCCCCGATTCGAAGGGCAGCAGCGAATAGCAGGAGTTCTCTTTCTTCGGGACAATCCGCTCATGGGGATTGTCACTGCAGGTATCCATCTTCCTGAAGATTT
>CAZXMK010000523.1:0-1723 GCA_964641935.1 uncultured Syntrophaceae bacterium | reverse complement strand
GGGTCCTCGTCGATCGCGGCGGCCGCTTCGGGCTGTCGGAGGCGTTTCTCCACGCCCTGTCCTACCGGGATCTCCTGGAGTTGAAGCTGGAGCTGGCGAGCTTCTGCGCCTACGACGTCCTGGGCCTCTTTCCGGACCTCGTCTTTCACCCCCGCGAGTTTGCCGGGAAATCCGAATTTTACGGGCTGTTTGCCTACGACCGGTGCTTCGAGAGGAGCGAGGAGGCCGTCCTGACGGCCCGGCGCTGGATGCGGATCACGACGGTGCTGACGAAGTACGAGGCCCGGGCATGCCTGAAGTACCACGATTTCGGAGGATGCCGGCGCCTCCTGGATGTAGGCGGAAACAGCGGGGAATTTGCGCTCCGGATCTGCCGGAGCCATCCCGGCGTGGAGGCTGTGGTCTTCGACCTGCCGCTGGTTTGCGAGATCGGCGCGGCCCACCTGCAGGCGGAGCCGGAGGCATCCCGGATCTCCTTCGTGAAGGGCAACGCCCTCGTCGACGACTGGCCGGGCGGCTTCGACCTGGTCAGTTTCAAGTCGATGCTCCATGACTGGCCGGACGACCTGGCGCAGGAGCTGCTCGCCCGGGCCGCAGGCGCCCTCCGCCCGGGCGGAACGGTGCTCATCTTCGAGCGAAGCCCCCTGGAGCCGGGCGGAAAGCCGCTTCCCTATTCCCTGATTCCTTTTCTGCTCTTTCATCACAGTTTCCGCCCGCCCGGCTTCTATGCGGACCGCCTGCGGGCCCTCGGGTTCGGCAGGGTGGAGGTCCGGCAGATCAACCTGGAGATGACCTTCCATCTCGTGACGGGCACCCGCTGACCACGGATCCGGGGCGGCTGTCCGGAGGCCCACCGACCGGTTGACACGGCGTATGCAGTCATATAAGAAAACTGGGCAAAAGAGAATCATGCAAATCCTGTTGAGGAGGAAAACATGGCACAGAAAAACGAGAAGACTGTTCAGGCATCCCTTCCCGGGGCCGATGCGGATAATGTCAAGGCGACGATCCGCTGGGACGTCGCCAAGATGCAGACGACCTACGCCAACGTGTGCAACGTGTCCAGCACGAGGGAGGAGTTCACGCTCCTGTTCGGCATCAACAAGACCTGGAATCCAGAGCAGCGTGAATTGACGGTGGACATCAGCGACCGCGTCATCCTGAATCCCTTCGCGGCCAAGCGTCTCTCTCTCCTGCTCCGGAACATCGTCCGGCAGCACGAGAGCCGCTTCGGCGAGATCCAGCTGGAAGCCGGCGACAAGCCGGAGGAGAGCGCATAACCGGCGGGAGCAACCCGCTGCCTGCCGGGGGGCGTCCGCTCCCCGGCGGCCGGCCCGCCCCTTTTCACCTTTCACCCGTCTCGTCCGAGTCCGCCACGCCGGGCGGCCGCCAGCAGCGTCCCGGTGCCGGCCGTTCATCGATGCCAGGCCTTCCCAAGCGCTTCCCGGGAAATGCCCGATCCGTCCGCCGGATCCCGTTTCCCGGGGCGGAGTTTTCCGGGAATGACCCGGTTGAGACACGCCTCTCCAGGGCCGAAACAGGGAACCGAGAATGATAGAAAAATTCTGGGTCGATCTCGAACACGCGGACCGATCCGACGACTTTGCCGCCGCCTGGCTGTCCATCCAGTCCTCCTTCATCCGGGGATGCATTCAGGCCGTCCTGGTGCTTCGGGATCCCGTCCGGCAGAGCTTCGCCCCCGTGGCCTCCTGGCCGGAGGGAA
>CAZXMK010000522.1:0-1729 GCA_964641935.1 uncultured Syntrophaceae bacterium | reverse complement strand
TGGAGCGGTTCGGACGCCCCGGGAAGACCCTGGTCGGCTCCGACAGCCACACCCCGACCGGCGGCGGGCTGGGCATGCTGGCCATTGGCGTCGGCGGGCTGGACGTGGCGCTGGCCATGGCCGGGGAGGCCTTCTGGCTGACTTGTCCCCGGGTCGTCGGGATCCGACTGTCCGGAAAGCTCCGGCCCTGGGTCTCCGCCAAGGACATCATCCTGAGGGTGCTGGAGACCTTCTCCGCCAAAGGGAACGTCGGTACGGTCTTCGAGTACGGTGGGGAAGGCCTGGCGGGACTCTCCGTTCCCGAGCGGGCGACCATCGCCAACATGGGGGCCGAGTGCGGCGTCACGACCTCCGTCTTCCCCAGCGACGAGCAGACCCTGCGCTTTCTTAAGGCCCAGGGACGCGAATCCGCCTGGGTCCCCCTGGCGGCGGACCCGGACACGTCCTATGACCGTGTGGTGGAGATCGACCTGTCCACGCTGGAACCCATGGCGGCCAAGCCCCACAGCCCCGACAACGTCAGCCCCGTCCGGGAGATCGCCGGGATCGGGGTGGACCAGGTCTGTCTCGGCAGCTGTACGAATTCCTCCTATCGCGACCTGGCGACGGTGGCCCGCATCCTGAAGGGCCGGTTCATCCATCCCGATGTCAGTTTCGTTATCGCCCCGGGTTCCCGCCAGGTTCTGGAGAACCTGCTGCGGGACGGATACCTGGAAGACCTGCTGGCCTCCGGCGCCCGGCTCGTGGAAAACGCCTGCGGCTTCTGCATCGGCAGCGGCCAGAGCCCCCGGACGGAGGCCGTATCCCTCCGGACCTCGAACCGGAATTTCTTCGGCCGATCGGGGACGAAAGATGCCCGGGTCTACCTGGTCAGCCCCGAGACCGCGGCGGCGGCCGCACTGGAAGGACGCATCACGGATCCCCGGGAGCTCAGGATGCCCTACCCGGAGATTGCTCTCCCGGAGCGGTTCCACATCGACGACGGGCTGATCCTGAAGCCTCCCGACGCCGAGGCTGCCCGGACGGTGGAGATCTACCGCGGCCCCAACATCGGGGAGCCGCCGGCGAACACGCCGCTCCCGGAGGATCTCCGGATGGAGGCGACCATCAAAGTGGGGGACGCCATCACGACGGATCACATCATCCCGGCGGGGGACCGGATGAAGTACCGGTCCAACATCCCCAAGTATTCGGAATATGTCTTCGAGATCGTGGACAATCATTTTCATCGGCGGGCCCGGAAGATCCAGGGTGAGGGAAGGCAGAACGCCGTCATCGCCGGCCTTTCCTACGGCCAGGGATCGTCCCGGGAGCACGCCGCCATCTGTCCCATGTACTTAGGGGTGCGGGCCGTCATCGCCCGCTCCTTTGAACGGATTCATGCAGCGAACCTGGTCAATTTCGGGATCCTGCCGCTCGTCTTTGCCGACGGGAGGGATTACGACCGCGTCGATCAGGGTGACCGCCTGGAGATTCCGGGCATCCGGGAAGCCCTGCTGGAAAACGGGTCGCTCATGGTGGAGAACCGGACAAAGGGGACCTCCTTCCGGGTCACCTGCGACCTGACGGACCGCCAGAAGCGGATGATCCTGGCCGGCGGGGCCCTGAACCTGCGCAACGGCTGAAGAAGGAAAATGGGACTCCCGGCGGGATGCGCCGCGGGGTCCGGGAAAACCATTACGAAGTGGAGTTGTCATTCATGGCCAAGGCTGGAAAAATTGTCGTCAAG
>CAZXMK010000521.1:0-1729 GCA_964641935.1 uncultured Syntrophaceae bacterium | reverse complement strand
CCTGCGATGCCGCGGAAGCCTTCGGTCTCGAGATCCCGCCCCTGGGGGCGGAGGCAAGAAGCCAGGTCGAGGCCCTGCTGCCCAAGTCCGGCGCCAGCGGAGCGAATCCCATCGACGTGGCGAACCCCTATACACCCCCCGCGCTTCTGGAGAAGGTGTTTCGTGCCGCGGCCGGGGACAGCCGGATCGACCTCCAGGTCCTGATCCTGCTGGCTCACCATTTCAAAGGGCTGGCCCAGGACCAGGGGAAAGCGATCGAGGACGCGTTTCCCTACCGGGAGCTCGCCGACCGGCTGCACTCCGTGGCCGCAGAGACGGGTAAGCCCGTCGCCGTGGTCCTGCCGAACGCAAAGCGGGGACTGCCCGATATGGACATCGTGGAGGTTCATGCGAAGGTCCGGCAGGCCCTCCTGGAGAAGGGAGTGCCCGTCTTTGACGAAACCGGGGAGGTGATGCGGGCCGTCGGGCATGTCAACGACTGCTACGGGAAGGGGGTGGCGTTATGAACCGTGAGCAGGCTGTGAAGATCATCGAAGGCGCCCTCGGCAAGGGGCGCAGGGTCCTGTCGGAATACGAGTCAAAACGGATTCTGCAGGCCTACGGGATTCCCGTGACACGGGAGGTCCTCGTGGACGAGGAGAAAGATGTTCCGAAAGCGGCGGCGGAGATCGGGTATCCGCTGGTGATGAAGGGCTGCTCCTCCGAGATCGCCCACAAGACCGAAAAGGGCCTGATCCGCGTGGACATCCGGACGAAATCGGAGGCCCTGGCGGCCTTTCGGGAGATCCGGCGCGGTATGGCCGGGCACGACGGCGGCGTCCTGGTCCAGGAGATGGTCAAGGGGCGACGGGAGCTCGTCATGGGAATGACCCGGGACGGCCAGTTCGGACCCTGCGTCATGTTCGGCCTCGGCGGCATCTTCACGGAGATCCTCCGGGACATCGTTTTCCGTAAGGCCCCACTCGAGAAGGAGGATGCCGAGGCAATGATGCAGGAGATCCGTGCCCGCGCGATCCTCGACGCGGTCCGGGGCATGGAGGCGGCCGACCGGGACAGGCTGGCCGGCATGCTGATGCAGCTCGGAAGGATCGGGCTGGAGCTTGAAGCCGTCCGAGAGATCGACCTGAACCCGGTCATCCTCTCCGGGAAGAACCCCGTTGTCGTGGACGCCCTGATCGTCCTGTCATAAACTGCCCACATGGGCCGCTCAGCGAGGCGCGTTATCATTCCACTGCCTTGATGACCTGCGGGAGTGATTTGCCGGGAGTAGGATTTTCATTTTGGAGCAGGGGGGGAGGGAGCCGTAATGTCTAACGCCGGCCCCCTCCAAGGAGGGCTTAATAATTCACGTTGGCAATGCCCTTGAGGCCCAGGATCTGGCGGGCCTCGTCCGGGGTCGCCGGCTCGATGCCGAGTTCCTTGGTGACCCGGACCATCTTGGCCACCTGCTCGGCGTTGCTCTTAGCCATCCGGCCCTTCTCCAGCCAGAGGTTGTCCTCCAGGCCCACCCGGCAGTTCCCACCCAGGAGCAGCGACTGCGTGCAGATGGGAACCTGGGCCCGGCCGGCCACGCACACGGAGAACTCAAACTCGCCAATGTGCCGCTTCGCGTGCTCCACCAGGAACATCAGGTTCTCCGGACTCGCCGAGAGGCCGCCCAGGATGCCCAGGACGAACTGGATGTAGACGGGCGGCTTGATGTAGCCGGCCTGGATCAGGAAGGCCACGT
>CAZXMK010000520.1:0-1730 GCA_964641935.1 uncultured Syntrophaceae bacterium | reverse complement strand
GGAACCCGTCTTCGTCCACTTCGTAGGTTTTGCCCGCCAGTTCGATGGTCGGCATGGTCCGTCACCTCCAATTATTTTTGTTATTCCTGTGCAGGGATGAGATGCATCTCCTGAACGTGTTCAACCGGATTCACATACCCATGCATATCGCTCCAGCCCCGCCGGACGGACTGCGCCCCGGCGAGCAGGGCGTCCGCCCACTCTTTTGTACCCAGGGCGTGCAGGTGGGTGTAGCCCGCCAGGATGTTGTTCCGGCACAGGCCGTCGTGCAGGCCGTCGACACCGGTTCCGCGCTTCATCCGGTACGCGAAACGGATCCGGGTCTCGTCGAGCGACAGGATCCGGGAGTGGTGGAACTCGTGCCCTTTCAGGGTGCTTCCAACCGGAAAGAAGGGATTCTCTTCCACAACCTGCAAGACCGTGTATCCGTGCCCCTGGGGCTTTCCGGTCATGGCGAACGTCACCGGGAGAGCCCCCGCCATGGGATACGTCCGGTCGCCGATCGCCAGGCTCTCCCCCAGGTACATCAGGCCGCCGCATTCCGCGTAAATGGGAAGGCCCTGGTCGGCCGCCTCGCGGATTGAGAGCCGGAAACCCTCCTTGTCCGCCAAAGCCTCCGCGTGCGTCTCGGGAAATCCCCCGCCGATGTAGAGCAGGTCCACGTCCGGCAGGGTGTCGTCCCGGAGCGGGCTGATCTCGACGACCTTCGCGCCCTGCTCTGCCAGGGCCGTCCGATTCTCGGGATAATAGAACTGGAAGGCCGAATCCCGGAAGACGCCGACGGTCAGGCCGGATGCGGTCTTCCTCCGCCGCGGGATGCGGAAGGCTGCCGCCGCGGACGCTGCAGGCGCCTGCTCAGCCACGGCCAGCAGGCCGTCCAGGTCGATGTAGCGGGCTGCCACATCCGCCGCCCTGTCCAGGGCATGCACGATGCGCTCGTGCTCCTGGGGCGGGGTCAGGCCCAGGTGCCTCTCCGGGAAAGGGAAGTCCTTCATCCGGGGCACGGCCCCCAGGACGGGCAGCCGGCAGGTGTCTTCGATCGTCCGCCGGAGGATGCCTTCATGGCGGCTCCCGGCCACCCGGTTCAGGATGACGCCCCGGATGTCCACGTCCGGATCGAGGACGGTGCAGCCTAAGATCATCGCCGCCGCCGTGCGGGTCACCTTGTTGCAGTCCATGATCATGACGACGGGCGCGCCCAGGAGCTTGGCGAGCTCCGCCGTGCTGTGGCTTCCCCGGACGTCCATGCCGTCGTAGAGTCCCCGGTTCCCTTCCACGAAGGCCAGGTCCCCTTCCACGGAATGGCGGAGAAAGGATCGCCGGATCGTCTCCCCGTCCATGAGAAAGGAATCGAGGTTGTAGCAGGGCCGGCCGGCGGCCATGGACAGCCATGCCGCGTCGATGTAGTCGGGTCCCTTCTTGAAGGGAACGGACCGGATCCCCCGCTTTGAGAGGGCGGCCATGACGCCCACGGAGAGGGTCGTCTTTCCGGCGCCTCCCCGTAGGGCGGCGATCACCAGCCGCGGAACCGATGCTTTCATGATCCTGCACTCACCCTTCCGTATAGAATTCCGCCAGGACGATGTAGGTCGTCGATCCGCTCGACCAGTACTTCAGGACGTCCTCATCGATCAGGGCCTTCACGGCGTTCTGGACGGCGTGCCGGTCCTCGCCGGGAAACCATTTCGTGACATCCCGGATATAGAACATCTTCTTGTCCGCCTTCGACT
>CAZXMK010000519.1:0-1731 GCA_964641935.1 uncultured Syntrophaceae bacterium | reverse complement strand
ATGGCCTGTCCGCAGGGCAGTTTTATCACGATCCGGGCGGAGGGAAACGACGCGGGGGAGGCGGTGGAGGCAATCGCGCGCCTTTTCGAAGATAAATTCGGAGAAGAGTGACCGGATGAAATCCAGGCAGGAAAAGCACACAGCCGTTTTGAGAGGGGTCGTCGTATCCCCGGGCATAGCGATCGGCAAGGCCTTTCATTTCGACCGCCTGGAGTCGCAGGTGGCGTTCTACAAGCTCCGCGACAAAAGCCATGTGTCTCATGAAATCAAGAGGTTTCGTGATGCCGTCGCGGCCTCGATCCGACAGCTCCGGGAGATCCGCCGCAAGTTGGGTCGTCTGGAAGGCATGGATCCCCTGTACATCCTGGATGTACACATCATGCTCCTGAAGGACCGGTCATTCCTCAGCCAGGTCACCTCATTCATCCGGACCATGGGGGTCAATGCCGAGTGGGCCGTCCGGATGGCCATCGACAAGTACCGGGAGATCTTCGACAAGGTGGAGGACGAATACATCCGGGGTCGTTTCAGCGACATTCAGTACGCCGGAAACCGGATCCTCCGGAACCTGGGAGGCCACCGAAGGGAAACCGTGCCGGACCTGGACGAGGGGATCATCGTGATCGCCACGGATCTGTCCCCCGCGGACACGGCCCAGATGAAGATCGACCGGGTCCAGGGATTCGCCATCGACATGGGAAGCAAGACATCCCATACGGCCATCGTGGCCCGTTCGCTTGAGATACCGGCCGTTGTGGGCCTGGAGAGGATCACCCGAGTCGTGAAAACCAATGACGACGTGATCATCGACGGTTCCGCGGGGCTTGTCATCGTCAACCCCGATCCGGAGATCCTCTTCCGCTACGAAGGAAAGAAGAGGGACTTTGACGAGGCCCGGCTGGAACTGCTCGCCGACGCACGCCTGCCCGCCGTCACGAAGGACGGTCACAGCGTCGGCATCGGCTGCAATATCGAGTTCATGGAAGAGATCCCTTCCGCCGTCACCCACGGGGCGGACGGCATCGGCCTGTACCGGACGGAGTTCCTCTACATCAACCGGGAAAAGCTTCCGACGGAAGAGGACCATCTGGATAATTACCGGCGGGTTCTTGAGGAGAGGGAACTTCGCTGGGCCACCATTCGCACCCTCGATCTGGGAGGGGATAAATTCTTCTCCGACCCGAAGCTGGCGAAAGAAATGAATCCCCAGATGGGTCTCCGGGCGATCCGCCTGTGCCTCCGCGAGGAGAATATCTTCCGGGCGCAGCTGCGGGCGATTCTGCGTGCCGGGACCGATGAGAGGGTCCGGATCCTGATTCCCATGGTCTCCGGAATCGAGGAAATTCGGGAAGCGAAGCGGATTCTGGCGGAACTGAAGAACGATCTGTCGCGGGAAGGGATCCCCGCCGGACTGGACCTGCCCGTCGGCGTCATGATCGAGGTGCCGTCCGCGGTCGTCATCGCCGAAGAACTGGCCAGGGAAGCCGACTTTTTCAGCATCGGTACAAACGACCTGATCCAGTATGCCCTGGCCATCGACCGAATCAACGAGCGGGTTTCCTACCTCTACGAACCGCTTCACCCTGCCGTGCTCCGCCTCATCAGGCAGGTGGTGGAGGCAGGGCACCGGGCGGGCATTCCCGTAGCCATGTGCGGCGAAATGGCGGGAGATCCCTTGTATACCCTCATCCTGCTGGGATTCGGCCTGGACGAACTGAGCATGAATCCACT
>CAZXMK010000518.1:0-1736 GCA_964641935.1 uncultured Syntrophaceae bacterium | reverse complement strand
AGCGTGCCCATCTACCGTAGGTCTGCGACCGCCTCATCTTTCCGCTCCTGCACCGTTTCCGTTCATCATTCCGGGTCGATTCCCCCCTCGACAGCGGCGGGACGGTCGTATATAAACGACGGGCACCCAGGATCGCGCTGCCGGCGGAACCAGGCCTTTCAAGGTCTCTTGCAACGGCTGCCGGCGCACAGATGCGATACGGGCACCAACGAAGGCATGCATCGGGACATCGGATGAATTCGACGCGCATCGAAAAGGACTTTCTCGGCGAGCTGGAGATCCCGGCGGACGCATACTGGGGAATCCACACCCTCCGGGCGGTCCGCAACTTTCCCCTCTCCGGGAGGACCGTCAACGCCGAGTTGATCCGGGCCTATGCCCTGGTCAAGAAGGCCTGCTGCCTGGCCAATGCCGAACTGGGTTACCTGGACGCGGACAGGGCCCGGGCCGTCGAGCAGGCCTGCGACGAGGTCGCGGGGGGCGGGCTCGCCGGCCAGTTCCCCGTGGACGCGCTCCAGGGCGGGGCAGGGACGTCCACGAACATGAACCTGAACGAGGTCCTGGCCAACCGGGCCATCGAGATCCTGGAGGGCCGGAGAGGCGACTACGCCCTCGTCCACCCCCTGGAGCATGTCAATCTCCACCAGTCCACCAACGACACCTACCCCACGGCCGTCAAGGTCGCCGGGATTTTCGGACTGCGGAGCCTGAGCCGGGCCGCGGCGGACCTCCAGGGAGCCTTCCAGGAGAAGGAAAAGGAATTCGGCGCCGTCGTAAAGGTCGGACGGACGGAGTTGCAGGACGCCGTGCCCATGACCCTCGGGGCGGAGTTCGCCGCCTTCGCCGAGGCGGTCTCCCGGGACCGCTGGCGGACTTTCAAGGGGGAGGAGCGGCTCCGCGTGGTCAACTTGGGCGGGACCGCCGTGGGAACGGGACTCGCGGCCCCGCGGGACTACATCTTCCTGGTCATCGAGAAGCTCCGGGAGGCGACGGGGCAGGGCCTCTCCCGGGGAGAGAACCTGGCGGGCGAGACGGCCTTCGCCGATCCCCTCGTGGAGGTCTCGGGCGTCCTCAAGGCCCACGCGGCCAACCTCGTCAAGATCGCCGGAGACCTGCGCCTGTTGAATCTCCTCGGTGAGATCCGCCTTCCGGACCTCCAGGCGGGCTCGTCCATCATGCCGGGCAAGGTGAATCCCGTCCTGCCGGAGGCGGTGATCCAGGCGGGTCTCAAGGTCTTTGCCAACGACGCGATCGTCTCGGACGCGCTGAGCCGGGGCACCGGCCAGATCAGCGAATTCCTCCCGCTGGCGGCGGACGCCTTCCTGGAGTCGCTGGACCTCCTGGCGCGGACCGATGCGCTCCTGGCGGAGCACATCCGTGGCATTGCAGCGGACGAAGAGGCCTGCCGCAGGACCTTCGACCGGAGCCCCATGCTGGTGACGGCCCTTGTACCCCACCTGGGCTATGTGCGGGCGACCGGGCTGATCCGGGAATATCGCGACCTGGAGACGCAGGGACTTCTCTCGGGCCGGACGATGCGGACCTTCCTGGAGGAGAAGCTGGGAAAAGAAACGATTGACCGGATTCTGTCGCCCTGGTCGCTCACCGCCCTGGGGTACCGGAAAGAGAAGTGACCATGGACGCCACCCCCAAGGGAAACCGCCTCCACGTGGCCCTTTTCGGCCGCACGAACGTGGGCAAGTCGAGTCTCCTCAATTACCTGCTGGGCCAGGACG
>CAZXMK010000517.1:1499-1741 GCA_964641935.1 uncultured Syntrophaceae bacterium | reverse complement strand
TGAACGAAAGACTGGATCCCCTGCACCGCATCACCGGATATTCCCTGTGGCCCGACCCGGAATTTCCCAAGACCACAACCCTCAAAGTCCGGAAGTTTCTGGTGAAGCAGCGGATTGAACAGGGGGATGGGTTCGCCGGGCAGACGTCGTCGGATGCCCTTGTAACTATGATTGCACGCATCACGGAACGCCCTGTCACGGATGTCCGGGAAGACTCATCCCTGATGATCGGCCTCGGGCTC
>CAZXMK010000517.1:0-1489 GCA_964641935.1 uncultured Syntrophaceae bacterium | reverse complement strand
ATGACTCGGTCATCGGACCGGGAACAACGGTTGCGGATCTGCGGAGGCTGATCGCCCTGCGGGAGCGGCCGAAAGATGAACATCGCTTCCGCTTCTGGACGAACCTGTCCCTTTTCCGGGGCGCGCGTCGGGGGCTGGATGCTGTATTCCACGAGCCTCTTTTCCGCCTGTTCGTCACGCTGCGGGTTTCCGGCCTCGAAAACCTGACACACCGGGATCCTCCGGTCATGTTCATTTCCAATCACCAGAGCTACCTGGACCAGCCGGCCATCCTCTTCTCCCTCCCGCCGCGCTGGCGCTATGCCACGGCAACGGCTGCCTGGGAAGAATTCTTTTTCCGCAACTACCGCACGTTTTTTGGGATGGTCTGGAAACGCTTCACCTACGAGTACGGTACGATGTTCCTCAACCTGTTTCCCCTGTCGCAGACAGGCGGCTTCCGTCGTTCCCTCGCCCATATGGGAATGCTGGCTGACCACCGGATCAATATCCTGCTCTTTCCGGAAGGGGCCAGGTCGGGGGATGGCCGGCTTCTTCCCTTCCGTCCGGGTATGGGGGTAATGGTGCGGGAGCTCTCCGTTCCCGTAGTGCCGGTGCGGATCGTGGGGATGGAGAAGGTCATGCCGCGGGGCGCTGCGTGGCCGGTGAGGGGAACAGTGGAGGTGCGGTTCGGCACGCCCCTCGTTTTCGGCAGGGAAACGCCGGATGAGATTGTGGAGCGTGCGCGCAGGGCGGTGGAGGCGTTGGGGTAGGAGAGGGGACAGCGCTCTGCCGTGGTTCGGCCGGGGGGGTCACACATCCAGAACCACGGTCGCGGTCCAGCCGCATTCATCCCGCCGGATGCCGAAGCGGTGGAGCGTCACTGCCTTCACGTCCGTGAGCAGCCGCTCCCTGTGGGATTCGATGGTTCCGCATCGGGCCCGGGCAGCAAGCCGCATGGGCGCGGTGTTCATGTCGATATCCACTGATTCCACGTACGGCAGGAGTTTCCGGGCATCCTTGAGATAGAGAATCTCCTGGAGAAAGTCGAAGAGGAGCATCTCCAGGTCCCCTTCTTCAAGCGCAAAGGATATCTTTTCTTCCCCTTCCATCTCTTCCGGGCACTCCACCATTACGGTTACGGTGGCATGGGCCGCGGCGAGAAACATCTCTTCCACGGTCTCCCCCGTTGCTTCGAAGGCCGCATCGGCGACGGCAAGGTCTTCCAGGTAGCGAAAGGGCATCTTCAACCCCTATCCCTTGATGTTGCCGACCGGAACGAGACGGAGTACCCTCCTGCTGAGTCCGGCCAGTTCCGTTGCCTCCACCACTTCGTCGACGTTCTTGTACGCGGGCCCGGCCTCCTCGGCCAGCGCCCCCCGGGAGGCCGTCCGCACGTGGATGCCGCGCTCCTCCATCTCCCGCAGGATCTTCTGGCCCCGGAAAAGTTTCAGTGCCTGGTGGCGGCTCATGGCCCGTCCGCTGCCGTGGGCCGTGGTGTAGAAGGTTT
>CAZXMK010000516.1:0-1757 GCA_964641935.1 uncultured Syntrophaceae bacterium | reverse complement strand
AAGGGATGGATGATCGGCGCCGATTTCGGGCTTGCCAAAAATGTCTGGATATCTCCCCGCTGGTACAGCACCAACGAGATCTCCGGTCCAAAGTATTCCATCGACATCTTCCAGCTGGATCTGAACGGGAAGTTCTAGCCGTTGCCCGCTGTCCGTTATCCGTTGTCCGTTGTCCCTGGTCGTGTCCGTGGCCCGGGACAACGGCCGGTCCACCACAAAGGTTTTCCAATGAGATATTCGCGGGTCTTTTCTGCAACCATGGCATGCGCCGCTTTCATGGGGATGGTCGCGGTGACGCACCCTGTCCGTGGGGAGGCAGGCGATTCTCCCACGTCCCCGATTGTTGCGCGGGTGAACGGAACGTCCATCACGGCCGGGGAGCTGGACCGGGAAGCGGAACGCCTCCTCCGACGCGAGGCGGCTTCGCCGGATTCCCGCCGTGTGTGGGAGATCCGCCGCCGGGCACTTGATGTCCTGATAGATCAGGAACTTCTCTGGCAGGAGAGCCGTCGCGAGGGAATAACCGTTCCCGAGGGGGACGTGATGCGGGAACTGGCTGCCCTGGGGAAGTCGGTTCCGTCCACGGCGGCTCTGGAAAAGGCATTGGACGAGATGGATATCTCCCCTGAAACCGTGCGCCGGGAAGTGGAACGCCGCATGGCGGTGGCGGCCCTCCTGGAGCGGAGGCTGGGGAACGGCGCGCACCCTTCGGATGAGGAGGTGCGGCGCTTCTACGATACGCATACCGATACATTCCGCATCCCGGAGAAGGTCAGAATCAGTCATATCCTGGTGCGCATCGAACCCCGCTGGCAGCGGGAGAAAAAGGAGGAGGCGCGCTTCCGCATGGCCGGAATCCGGCAGCGTCTGAGGAGCGGCGAGCCGTTCTCCGCTCTGGCGAAAGCGTTTTCCGATTGCCCCAGCGCGGAAAAGGGGGGCGATCTGGGCTGGTTCTCCCGGGGCAGCCTGACGCCGCAACTGGAGGTGGCGGTGTTTTCGCTCCCTGCGATGGTCGTCAGCGATATTCTGGAGGACCGCTACGGCTTTCACCTGGTCCTGGTCACGGGCCGCAAGCCCCCGCGGAGAGTTACCTTCGCCGAGGCGCGCCCCCAGGTGGTCCGCTATCTCCGGGATCTGCGCCTGCGGGAGGAAGGGATGCATCTGGCACGTCAGCTCCGTCGGAGCGCCGCCCTGGAGATCGTGCGGGTGCCCCTGCGATAGGCGTTCGCCAGGCCCCGGTGAAGAAAACGCCGGTCATGTCCGTCTGCACCCGATATCCTGTCTTCGTCTCACCCTCCCGGCACGGGAGGGTTTTTTTCTTCCATGGTGCAACCGCGAGGGCACATGTTCCGGTTCCGCGCCTGTATACGAAATGTTACCGATACTGCATGCCGTTGTAATATGTTCCCGTGATAATGCCTGGACAGGAAACGCGGACCTTTGCCGACGTGCCGCTGAATGGCGCACGGACCGGAAAGCCCGGAGTGCGAAGAGTGATCGCCTCCGGGCTTTTTTCTGTGGGGGTCCTGCCTGTTCCGGAAGGAGCGCCTGTGTCCATGACGAGGTTGTTTGGACGTCATTACTCCAGCGGGCATCGCGGTATGGGGAAACGCGAGGAAAGGGGGGCCGGGAGAGCAGAGAATTCACCAGGAATGAGCCTAAAACGGGCAGTTGGAGGTATCCGCAGAGAGCGCTCTGTCGCATTTCGTTGCTGCTCTTAGCGAAATGGAGCGGCCACAGCCGATACTGTCCGAACC
>CAZXMK010000515.1:0-1789 GCA_964641935.1 uncultured Syntrophaceae bacterium | reverse complement strand
CCGCCCTCCCGGAAGCTCAAGGCCATCGTCTCCGCCGCCGACGCGGCACCGAGGGCCGTGGTGGAGCAGGAGCGGAACCTCATCGTCCACCTGGCCAACCTGGAGAGCCTCGAGACCGCCGGCGCCATGGATGAGCCGAAGGGGGCCGCCACGGGCGTCATCGGCGCCGTCCGGGTCTTTGTACCCCTGGAAGGAACCGTGGACTGGGCGGCGGAAAAGGCACGCCTCGAGAAGGAGGCCGCCCGGGTTCAGAAGGATCTGGCCCAGGCGCAGCGCAAGCTCGCCAGCAGCGATTTCCGGGAGCGCGCCGCCGAGGCGGTTGTGCAGAAGGAAGAACAGAAGCAGAAGGACCTGTCGGAAAAACTGGCGGCCCTCGAGCGGGCCCTGAAGAAGATACAGGCCCTGGTGTAAACGCCGGCGTCCGGTCCCGGACCGGAGCGCTGGAAATGCATCCGGCCGGGTGGGGCGGCCCCGAACCCCACCCGGTTTTTCGTCATCATTCGATCCATGCAGGAATCCCTCCCCGGCCACGTGCTGGAATCCCTCATCCGCGAGGCCCTTGCCGAGGATATCGGCCCGGGCGACCTGACGACGTCCTCCATCCTCACCGGGGAGGAACCGGGGAAGGGGTGCGCCCTGGCCAAATCGGACCTGGTCGTGGCGGGGATCGATGTCTTCATTGCGTCGTTCCGCTTTCTGGATCCGCAGGCAGAGCTCCGGGAGTCCCTGGCGGATGGCACGGCGGCCGGGAGGGGACGGGTGATCGCCGTTGTCGGGGGGGCCCTTTCCGCCCTGCTCATGGCGGAGCGGACGGCCCTGAACTTCCTCCAGCGCATGAGCGGCATCGCCACGATGACCCGGCAGTTCGTCGAAGCCGTTGCCGGAACGGGGGCGAGGATCCTCGACACGCGCAAGACCGTTCCGGGGCTCCGGGTTATCGACAAGTACGCCGTTCGGGCCGGAGGCGGCACAAACCACCGGTTCGCCCTTTACGACGGCGTTCTCGTCAAGGAGAACCATATTGCCGCCGCCGGTGGAATCGGGAACGCCGTTGAACGGGTCCGCCGGCGGGTGCCCCGAACCGTCCGACTGGAGGTGGAGGTGCGCAACCTGGATGAACTGCAGGAGGCCCTGGACGCCGGCGCGGACATGGTCATGCTGGACAACATGGACGTGGAGGCGATGCGGGAGGCCGTCCGGCGGGTCGGCGGCCGGATTCCCCTGGAGGCCTCGGGCAACGTCTCGCTGGCCAATGTGCGGACCATCGCGGAGACGGGCGTGGACTTCATCTCCGTGGGCTCGCTGACCCACTCGGTCCGGGCGGCGGACATCTCCTTCCTGATCTCCCCGGAGCCGCCCGAAGGATGACTTGGTCCCGATCGTGATGCCGATGAACGGAGCAACACGTCAAAACCTGCCGGCCGGTGGGAGATTCGGCCGCCCGCTACACCGGATGGATTCGGTGGAATCCACGAACCTGGAGGCGCTGAAACTGGCGGCGGCGGGAGCCCCGGAAGGGACCGCCGTTATCGCCGAAGAGCAGACGGCGGGGCGGGGGCGCCTCAACCGGACCTGGCAGTCCCCCCCGGGCTGCAACCTGTATCTCTCGCTGGTCCTGAAGCCCGACGTGGAGCCGGCGGATGCCCCGCAGATCACCCTCTTGGCGGGAGCGGCCGTTGCAAAGGCCCTGAGCCGCTGGTGTCCCGGCAGCGTCGGCGTGAAATGGCCGAACGACGTGATGATCCGGGACCGCAAAGTATGCGGCATCCTCACAGAACTGAGGCTCTCC
>CAZXMK010000514.1:0-1791 GCA_964641935.1 uncultured Syntrophaceae bacterium | reverse complement strand
CGCGGTACCTGATGACGGGCGACAAATTCGGCGCCGACGAGGCCTATCGGATCGGGTTCGTACAGGCCATCGTCGAAAAGGACCGCCTGCTGGAGGAGGCCACGAAAATGGCACAGACCATGGCGGGAAAATCACCGATCGGGCTGAGGCTGACCAAGGAGGCCCTCAACCGGAACACCGGCGGGCTCAGCCTCGAGGACGCGATCATGCTGGAAGACCGGAACCAGGCGATGTGCATGGTAGAGATGACCTCGCAGAACGCCGGGTAACGACCGACAGGGAAAAGGACTTTTTCATTCATTGTAGCCCGTGAAAGCGATCCGATGGGAGAGAAAGGAAAAAGCATGGAAGACAGAATCTGGCACAAGGCTTACGTGGCGGGCGTTTCACCGACGTTGAACATTGAGAGAATAACCATGGGCGCCGTTCTGAAAAGGACGGCGTCGCGTTTTCCGGACCATGTCGCCCTCATTCTGATGGGAAAAGAGATCACCTACCGGGAGCTGGACGAGAGCGTCGACCGGTTCGCCGCCGCCCTGCACGGCCTGGGTGTGAAGAAGAACGACAAGGTTGCCCTGATCCTGCCCAACATTCCACAGATGGTCATCGCCACCTATGCCCTGTTCCGCCTGGGGGCCGTGGCGGTGATGAACAACCCCCTCTACACGCCCGCGGAGCTGGAGCACAACCTGAACAGCTCCGGTGCGCGCGTGGCTGTTGCGATGGACCTGTTCGTGCCGACGGTGCTGTCCCTCAAGGGCACCACAAAGATTGAAAAGGTGGTGGTCTGCCATGCCCGGGATTACCTGCCGGGCGACGCCGGCGACGATCCCCTCGTCAAGGAGGTTGCCGCCCTGCATTTCGATATCCCGCCGGAGAGCGGCGTCTACGAGTTCAGCGCCCTCCTGGCCGGTCCCGCTTCGTCGCCCCCGGACACGAAGGTCGATTTCGACGACCCGGCGGCCTTCATCTTCACGGGCGGAACGACGGGCGTCTCCAAGGCCGTCGTCATCAGCCACGCCAACTCCAGCGTCGCCGCCCAGCAGTTCCGGGCCTGGCTGTTCGATACGGAAGACGGGAAGGAGCGGCTGCTGGCCGTCCTGCCTTTCTTCCACGTGGCCGGCTACACCGACATGATGAACAACGCCATCATGCGGGGCTGGACCAACATCCTCGTTCCCCGGCCCACGCCCGACACGATCTGCGAGCTGACGCTGCGCTTCAAGCCCACCCTGTTCGGCGGTGTCCCGACGATGTTTGTGGGGCTCCTGAATCACCCGAAATTCACGTCCACGAAAATGGACTTCATCAAGGGCTGCTTTTCCGGGGCCGCGCCGGTCGCCCTGGAGACGATCCACCAGTGGGAAGCCCTCACCGGCTCCTCGATTGTCGAGCTGTACGGGCTCTCGGAGACCTCGGCGCTGGCCACGTTCAACCCCTGGCGGGGGAAGACAAAGCTCGGGAGCGTGGGAATCCCGCTGCCGGAGGTGGACTGCCGCATCGTCGATGTCGAAACGGGAACCAGCGACCTGAAGCTCGGCGAGGCCGGGGAGATCCTGCTCAAGGGGCCCCAGGTGACGAGGGAATACTACAACAATCCCGAGGCGACGGCGGAGGTCATCCGGGACGGGTGGCTGTCCACGGGCGACATCGGATACCTGGATGAGGATGGATACCTGTTCATCGTCGACCGGAAGAAGGACGTCATCATCGCCGGCGGGTACAACATCTATCCACGGGAGGTGGACGAGGTCCTCTACCAGCATCCCAAGGTGCAGGCCGCCTGCGTCG
>CAZXMK010000513.1:0-1793 GCA_964641935.1 uncultured Syntrophaceae bacterium | reverse complement strand
AGCTCACCTGGTGGTGCTTGCCCCCGCAACCGCCAATCTCATCGCCAAGATGGCCGCCGGCATCGCCGACGACTACCTCACCACGGTGCTCCTGGCCACCACCGCTCCCGTGCTGATCTGCCCCGCCATGAACACCAGGATGTACGAGAATCCCGTGACCCGGCGGAACCTCGATTCCCTGCGTGCCCTCGGGCATCACGTTCTCGAACCCGCCGAAGGGTCCCTGGCGTGCGGTGAAGAGGGGCAAGGCCGACTCGCGGACACGGAGGATATTGTCGAAACGGCGCACAGGCTGCTCACCCCCCCCACCCTGAAAGGCAGGCGCGTCCTGGTGAGCGCGGGCCCGACCTGGGAACCTTTCGATCCCGTGCGCTTCATCGGCAATCCGTCCACGGGGAAGATGGGTTACGCTCTCGCCACCGTGGCCGCCAGGCGATCCGCCGAGGTCTGCCTGGTGTCGGGGCCGAGTTCTCTGCCCGAACCCCTGGGCGTTGACGTGAGGCGAGTCGTAACGGCTCTACAGATGCGGGATGTCATTTGCGAAATGGCTCCCCGGATGGATGCCGTCATCATGGCTGCAGCCGTCAGCGATTACCGCCCCGCCGATGTCGCCCCACAGAAGCTCAAGAAGTTTACCGACGACCTCACAGTCCCCCTGGCCCGCAATGCGGATATCCTCGCGGACCTCGGCCGGTCCAGGGGCGACTCCCCCTATCCCGTTCTCGCCGGCTTTGCCGCCGAAACGGAGAACCTTGTGGACAACGCAAAAGAAAAACTCGAGTACAAGAACCTCGATTTCATCGTCGCCAATAACCTGACTCAAGCCGGTTCAGGATTCGGCTGCGACACCAACCAGGTCAAAATCATAGACCGAAAGGGCCGTATCACGGAACTGCCCTGCCTTACGAAGGAAGCGGTTGCCGAATTCGTGCTGGATCGGATCGAGCGGTTCATAAGGAAAAGAGCGGAACATGAACGCCCCTGACGGTCCCGGAGCAGAACTGGCCGATACCCTGTCCCGGCTTCGACGGATACTCCGGGGTCTGCAATCCGCAGGTCTTGCCGCCCTGCCCCGCGGGACACGGACGGAGCAGGCCGCAGCGCAGGCGGAGCCGGTGCCCGGATCGTCGGTAGAGAAAGCAGAGGATGCCCTTCGGCTCACGCGGCTGCAGATGGGAGATTGCAGGCGATGCCGCCTGCACGGCCAGCGTTCGCACATTGTTTTCGGTGAAGGTTCCCCTGCCGCGCGGTTGGTGTTTGTCGGCGAAGGTCCCGGATTCGAGGAGGATCGGACCGGGCGGCCTTTTGTCGGGAAAGCCGGCAGGCTCCTGGACAGGATGATTCGAGCACTGGGCATGCGCCGCGAGGATGTCTACATCTGCAACGCGGTCAAGTGCAGACCTCCGGGGAACCGGGTGCCTGATTCCCACGAAATCCAGGCTTGTTCGACCTTTCTGTTCATGCAGATCGAGGCGATACGGCCGGCGGTGATCTGTGCCCTGGGAGCGTGCGCCGCACAGACACTTCTGAACAAGGGAAGCGCCGTATCCAGGCTGCGGGACAGTGTTCGGTTCTGGAGGGGAATTCCTCTCGTATGCACCTTCCATCCCGCTTACCTCCTGAGGAATCCCGCTCAGAAGAGCGCCGCCTGGCAGGATCTTGTACGGATTCACAGAATTCTTAACGAAGCCGATGAGGTTTTTTGATGAAAAAGCCGGTTCCACGAAGCTGCAGTTTGTTCCTCGTCATCCTGGCCGCCGCTTTTTCGGCCTTTGCCGGTTCCGCGTCGTCGG
>CAZXMK010000512.1:0-1793 GCA_964641935.1 uncultured Syntrophaceae bacterium | reverse complement strand
CCCCCGCAGCGACGTCGCCGGCCGTGTCGGCTCAAGCCCGAAAAATCGGCCCGGCCGACGTGGAGATCTACACGTACAACGAGCAACGTGAAAGCATCGGCCGGGGAAGCGGCTTTTTCCATGGCGCCTCCGGGCAGGTCGTCACCAACCTGCACGTCCTGCGCGGCGCCCACTCCGCCCAGATCAAGACCTCCGCCGGGACGGTCTATCCCGTTGCGGGAATCACGGCCCGGGACGCCGCCGCCGACCTGGCCCTGCTGGTAGTGAGCATGCCCTGGACCGAGAGCTTTCCCCTGGCCGTGACGGCGTCCCTGCCGGAGGTTGGCGAACGCGTGGTCGTCGTGGGGAACCCCTTCGGGCTGGAGCAGACTGTCTCGGACGGGATCGTCTCGGCCATCCGGGATACGGCCGAACGGGGGAAGATTCTCCAGATCACGGCACCCATCTCGCCGGGATCCAGCGGGAGTCCCGTTGCCAGTCTCAAGGGAGAGGTCGTCGGCGTCGCCTTCCTGCAGTTCAGCGGGGGCCAGAACCTGAATTTCTGCATCTCCGGCGAGCGGGTTGCCCGCCTGGCCGCTGTCGCGGGGCCCCCGGTTTCCCTGGCCGGAGGAGCTGCGGCAACGGGCATTGCGGCAGGGAAGCAGACGTTCTGCTACCTCGACGAGAAAGGAACTGTCCATTTCAGCGATTCCACGGCGAATCACAGGTACAGCTACCAGCTCATTTCGAGGCCCGACGGATCGCTGGACCGGAACCGCTATGAGCGCTGGGTGTTCGATCAGATCGGAGGGAATCCGCAGGACATCGATCCCCAGGCCGCCGTGACCCGGGCGAAAGAGGAGCTTCCGGACGTATTCCGGCAGGTCTTCCCGTCCCAGTATACCATGAACGACCTCCCAGGCATGCCCCAGGACGCCCGGAATCACTGGGAAAGGGTCGTCAACCATCACCTGGTCAACGCATACAACGGAGCCGTACAGAAGCGGAACCGGGCGATCCTCCAACACCGGGTGATGATGGATGCATTTCAGATGTACGCGATATCCCGGCGGTAACAGGGGGGTTGCGGACAAGGAGGGTATGTCTCTGAAAGAGGAAGGAATGATCCGGACGGTTTTCTGGCAGGACGATGCGGTCGGGATGATCGACCAGAAAGCGCTCCCCCTGGAGGAGCGGTACCTTATGCTTCGCAAATGGGAGGACGTGGCCGCGGCGATCCGCGATCTCACCGTGCGGGGCGCCCCGGCGATCGGTGTGGCCTCTGCCCTGGGCATCGCCCTGGGTGTGCGGAACCTGCCTTCCTCCCCGGATCGCGACCTGGAGGAATCATTTGATCGGATCTGCGATGCCTTTGCCCGGACGCGCCCGACGGCGGTCAATCTTTTCTGGGCCATCGAGCGGATGAAGAGGCGTTTCCACGCCTCCCTGGCCGAAGATCCCGGTGTTTCGGGACCGGACCGCTTCGCGGTCATCCGGGAGGCTCTCATCCGGGAGGCCGTTGCCATTCACGACGAGGACATCGCCGCCAACCGGGCCATGGGCCTCCACGGACGGGTCCTTCTGGAGGACGGGGACGGCGTCCTGACCCACTGCAACGCCGGCGCCCTGGCGACGGCCGGATACGGCACCGCCCTCGGGGTGATCCGGGCGACCCACGAGGAGGGGAAACGGCTGACTGTTTACGTGGACGAAACCCGCCCCGTCCTGCAGGGGGCCAGGCTCACCGCCTGGGAATTGATGAAGGAGGGCATCCCCGCCGTTCTCATCACCGACAACATGGCGGCATCCCTGAT
>CAZXMK010000511.1:0-1794 GCA_964641935.1 uncultured Syntrophaceae bacterium | reverse complement strand
GTGGGCATGAAGGTCCGGGCGGTCTTCAAGGACCCCGCGGAGATGCAGGGAAACACCCAGGACGTCAAATACTTCGAGATCATCCGGTGACCGGAATGGCAGACCGGGAGCCGTCCGGTTCCCCTCGCGGGATCCGGACGGCCCTTCCGAAGGTCATCGCGGGATAAGGAACGGGGGCATCGAGGGCAATGTGGGTCGGTTCGCATTTACGTATCGAATCATGGATGGCGGAGATTCTCTTCTATGGGTTTTTCATCCTGGTCCTCTGGCAGGGCCGCAAGGTCCTCGGGCGGGAGCGGACAAGCCTTTTCCTGTGGGGCTCCCTGCTGTGGACCCTCACGGTGGAAAACCTGATGGTCCTCAATGGAGCTTATGACTATTTCGCATATGCGGACTATTACTGCGCAGGGGGAAGCCTGATCGGCGGATTCAGCGGCTGGGCCTGCATGGTCCTCTTCGTCCCCCTGAGCATCTCCCTGGGCTGGTTCATTTTCAGCCTGCCAGCCTTTATCATCGCCGACCGGCTCCTGCCCAGATCCAACATCTGGCTCAAAGCGACCGTGGCGGCGGTCATGCTGGTCAGCCTGGACCTGCTTATGGACCCCATCAGCGTCGTCAACGAGTGGTGGCGTTGGACCGTACCCGGTTACTATCTCCGGGGCGTCAGCATCGGCAATTATATCGGCTGGTTCTTCATGCTCTTCTTCTTCGCCGCCATTTACGAGCGCACCGTCATTGAGCGGGGCTCCTTTGCCTGGCTCAGGCCCCTGGAGAAAATTTTCTTCCGGCGGAGCACGTCTGACTTGAAAAAGGAAAGCAACCAGGGAGTGGGAAGGATCTTTTATTTCCGGACTGTGGCTTTCATCCCCGTCATGGTGATCACGACGATCCTGGTGGCAACCATTCCCAAGCAGATCGGATACAACCGCTATGCGCCGTTCCACAACGTATTTCCGAAGAAATATGATCAGCTTTTCCCGGCCTCGGCGAAGCCCGCCGGTCTCGGAGCGGTGGTTCTGGCCGATGATGACCCGCGCCGGGTGAAGGGACCGCGTTGCGGAACCACTCCAGTCGGAACGCCGCAGTCCCCCGCCGGGGAAGGGAGGTAAGTGCAATGCAAAGCCGACTCAACGAGCGGGAAACGGGGGAATCGCTGCGCGCCCGGTTCAGCATCGGGATCACACTCCTGGTCTTCTGGCTGATCCTGATGGGAATGGCCGTCGTTACCTTTCCCTTCGTCCAGCACTCGACGACAAACCAGAACGTCGTCTATGGCCTGATCACGGGGCTGCCTTTCCTGGTGCTCGTGCTCCTTTACCTGGTGCGGGCGGCGAGGGACCTGGCGGCGTTCCGGAAAGGGAAATCCTGATCGCCCGCCGTCTCCACCGAGGGGGACGGTAAGGGCAGACAAGAAGAAACCGGCGGACCGGCCTGCAAAGGCCGGCCTCCTCCCGAACAGCGCAAAAAACAGCCGGGCGAATCACCGAACCCCGGGGCACTACGAACATCACAGAAAGACGGGAAAGGGGATATTCACATGAACATGGCGGCGTACCTGATCGACGGCATCCGGAAGTTCGGAGAATACGAACAGTTCATCTACATCGCGAACGACAAGCGGACGATCCTCACAAACACGGAGATCGACCGGCGGGCGCGGGCGCTGGCAACGGGCCTCCAGAGGGCCGGTATCGAAAAGGGAGACATCGTGGGGGTCATGGTCAGCAACATCCTCGAGGTCCCGGAGCTCATGAACGGCATCATGCGCATGGGCGCCGCGTACCTGCCCATCAT
>CAZXMK010000510.1:0-1815 GCA_964641935.1 uncultured Syntrophaceae bacterium | reverse complement strand
GATATCCAATGTCTTCCGGGGGTCGCCCGTGACGGAGATCATGAACGCGCTGGCCTTCGACGCCATGACCGTGGGCAACCACGAATTCGACTGGGGGCTGGACACGCTGCAGAAACTCCGGACGGCGGCCCGCACCCCCTGGCTCGCGGCGAACATCGTCGACGGGCGGGGAGAGGCGCTGCCGGGCGTGAAGCCCTGGATTATCATAGAGCGGAAGGGGATCCGGATCGCCGTTATTGGGATCACGACCCCCGAGACGGCCTGGACGACGAATCCCCGGAACGTGGCAGGACTGACGTTCCGGGAGCCGAAGGACGTCCTGCCGGGGCTGATCCGGCAGGTCCGGGCGGAAGGCGCCCGCCTCGTCATCGTCCTTTCCCACTGCGGCCTTGACGCGGACAGGAAGATGGCCGGGGAGGTGGCTGGCATCGACGTCATCGTCGGCGGCCACAGCCACACCGCCGTCATGGACCCCGTCGTGGTGGGGAAGACGGTGATCGTCCAGGCAGGCTGTTACGGCCAGTACTTAGGCGTTCTCGATCTGCAGGTGGATCCGGAAGAGGGCCGGATTACGGACTTCACGCAGAAAAACGAATTGAAGGTTGTCCATTCCGGGCCGAAGGATTCCTTCGACCCGGCGATTGCCGGGATCGTGGCGTCCTACGACGACCGGATCCGGGACCGCTTCGCCGCCGTCGTCGGCTCGACGGAAGTCGACCTGACGCGGAATTACCGGGGCGAGTCGAACCTGGGCGACCTGGTCGCCGACGCCATGAGGGAGGCCGCCGGGGCCGACATCGCCCTGATGAACAGCGGCGGCATCCGGACGGACATCTCCCGGGGGCCCGTCACGCTGGAGCTGCTCTACACCCTCCTGCCCTTCGACAATCTCCTGGTCTCCATGGACCTGACGGGGCGTCAGATGCTGCAGATCCTGGAGGAGAGCGCCCGCGGGAGCCGCGGATGCCTCCAGGTCTCCGGACTCCGGGTGACGGCGGACCTGACGCGGCCCATGGGACAGCGGGTGACCGGCGTCGAGATCGGCGGCCGGCCCCTTGTGCCGGATAAGACCTACCGGGTTGTCACGAACGACTTCCTGGCGGCGGGGGGAGACGAGTTCACCGTGTTCCGGGAGGGGAAGAACATCTCCTACGGAGACGACCTCCGGGACGTCGCGGCGGCCTACCTGAAAAAGCACTCCCCTGTCGGGCCGAAGATCGAGGGTCGCATCGAGGTCCGGGGAATTTGAAGGGCTTCCGCCGTTCCTGATCAAGAATCGCTGTCTGATGCAGGCGGCGGGGAGGGGAAGGCATGGAAAAGGAGCGAATCGAGGTCTTCGTGAACGACCGCCCCGTGACGGTATTTCGGGGTTTGACGGTGAAGCACGCCCTGATCGCCGCCGGAGGCGACCTGTACCGGCCGGCGCTCGACGGCGACACGGCGGTCCGGGATGAAAATGGATTCGTCATCGGCCTGGAGGGCGCCCTCCACGAGGGAGCCCGGCTGTATGTTGCAATGCCGGAACAGGAGTGAATGATGAAAAGGAACAGGATAAAACGGCACGTCCGGTGCGGAAACCAGGCCGTGCGGAAAGAAAAGGATGAAGGATGAGCGACAACATTACGTCCAAACAGCTCCTGGACCACTACGCACGGAAGGTCTACGCCGATGCCGCGGCGGCCAAGGCCGCCGGAAGGCTTGTCGGCTGGTCCACGGCCATCGTGCCCCAGGAGTTCTTCGAGACCATGGACCTGCCCCTCGTCTATCCGGAGAACCACTCGGCCGTCATCTCGGCCCGGAAGCGGGCCCTCGGGT
>CAZXMK010000509.1:0-1820 GCA_964641935.1 uncultured Syntrophaceae bacterium | reverse complement strand
GAGGTTGACGAAGCAGGCCTCCATCCCGGCGGAGCCGGTCCCGGACATGGGAACCGTGAGGGCGTTTTTCGTGTTCAGGAGCTTCTGGAGCATGGACTTGACGCCGTCCATGATGGTCAGGAAATAGGGGTCCAGGTGTCCCAGCGCGGGCTTTGCCAGGGCCTCGTAGACCGTCGGGGGGACGCAGGACGGGCCGGGGCCCATGAGCAGGATTTCTTCGATGCCGTCGAGCAGATTTTTCATGATGCCGCACCTCCACTGCGGATCTTGTCCGGGGATTCGGGGTGAATGAAACGGTCGCCTGGAATCCGTGCGGATCCTTGGTCTTTTCTATAGCGAAAAGATTTGTTAATGTCCAATGTCCCATCCAGCGGATCATGCATGACTTTCGGAAAGGAGAAAAAACATGCTCAGGCACGTGGTGTTCGTGAAGTTCAAGGCGGGGGTGACGACGGAGCAGGTGGAAGAAGTGAAGAAGGCCCTGGGAGGCCTGCCTGCGAAAATCCAGGAAATCAAAGGATGGGCCTTCGGGCCCGACGTTCTCAGGACGGAGCGCTCCGTCGACTTCGCACTCGTGGCCGACTTCGAGGACGTGGAGGCCCTGAAGCGCTATCAGGTCCACCCGGACCACGTCCCGGTCCTGGGGCTGGTGCGCTCCGTGAGCGAGGTGCTGCAGGTCGCGGATTTCTACCTGTAGGAAAAAGCAGGCCGGATTTTTCTGTTCTACAACAAAAGTCCGGCCTTTTTTCGGGGGGAACGATGAGAAAGAACGTGCTGGTGACCCTCAACCTGCCGAAGGAGCTCCTGGACCGTCTGGGGGTTGAGTGCGAGGTGGACTTCCATTCCGAGGACCGCCCCATGGAGCGCAGGGATTTCCTGGAGCGGCTCGATGGAAAGGAAGGCCTGCTGCCCTCGATCACCGACATGGTGGATGAGGAGGCCATGGACCGGGCGCCGGGCCTCCGGATGATCGCCAACTTCGGTGTGGGCTTCAACAACATCGACGTGGCGGCTGCCACGGCCCGAGGCATCCCCGTGTCCAACACGCCGGGGGTGCTCACCGACGCCACGGCGGATGTGGCGTTTGCCCTGATCCTGGCGGCGAACCGCCGGGTGGTCGAAGGGGACCGGATGGTTCGGGAAGGAAGGTTTCGTTTCTGGGCGCCGTTTCTCTTTCTCGGCAGCGAGGTCTCCGGCAAGACCCTGGGGATCGTGGGGATGGGCCGCATCGGCCAGGCCGTGGCCCGCCGTGCCCGGGGATTCGGCATGCCGGTGCTCTACAACAACCGGAACAGACTGAGCCCCATGGAGGAGGAAGCCCTGGGGGCCTCCCTCCGGTCTCTCCCGGACCTCCTCGCGGAGGCGGACATCGTGTCCCTCCACGTTCCCCTGACGCCGGAGACCCGCCATCTGATCGACCGGGAAGCCCTGGGGCGCATGAAGCCCTCGGCGGTCCTGATCAACACCTCCCGGGGGCCTGTGGTGGACGAGAAGGCCCTCGTGGAGGCCCTCCGTGCGGGGACCATCGGCGGGGCCGGCCTGGACGTCTACGAGGAAGAGCCCCGCCTGGCGCCAGGGCTGGCGGAACTGGACAACGCCGTCCTCCTGCCCCATGTCGGCAGTGCCACGTGGGAGACACGGATGAAGATGGCCGATCTGGCCGTGACGAACCTCCTGGCGGGGCTGCGGGGAGACCGGCCGCCGAACCTCGTCAATCCCGAGGTCTGGAAATAATCCTGGAGAATGCAGGCCTCGGGGAAACGGACGGATTTGAAATCCGTTCCTCTTCCTTTTTTCTCTTTTTTTAAGAAAATCAGGCG
>CAZXMK010000508.1:0-1821 GCA_964641935.1 uncultured Syntrophaceae bacterium | reverse complement strand
TTTTCTGCACCAGCCAGGGGCCGGCCATTCCTTCCAGGGCCTCTTCCAGGGCCCGCTCATCCTCTAAGTTCAGCCGCACGCCCCCGGTCTCGGTCTTGTGGAGCACCGCCGGGTCGGCCGTTTTCAGGGCGACGGGGTAGCCCATGCCCCGCGCCGCCTCCAGGATCTCCCGGTGATTCCCGGCGACGGTGAACGGCGGGTGGGGAATTCCGCAGGATGCGAGGAGCGGGAAGGCCTCTTCCGGAGGCAGGAAGCGATCCGGGCCTTCCGCCGGGGAGGGAGGGACGCTGAAGAAAACGGTTTCCCGGGGCTGGCGGTCGATCTCCTGCCGGCGCAGGTGATAGCGGCGGGAGACCGCCAGGGCCGAGAGGGCCTGCCGGGCGTCCGAGAAGAGCGGGAGGCTGCAGGTCTGCTTCAGGGTGAAGTGAAATTTCCGGCTGGCGATCACGTAGACGACCACCGGCTTGTTGTAGCGCTCCTGCAGATCCAGGGCGGAGCGGATGAGCGCCTGCGTCTCGGGGATGTGCGCGCTGTGCAGGTAGGTCTGGCCGAAGACCACGCCGTCCACGCCGGGCTCCTGGAGCGCCTTTTCGAGCACCTGGGTGTAGAAGCGGGTATCGAAGACGTCTCCCAGGTCCAGGGGGTTCGTCATCCGGATGACCCCCGCCCGGGTTTCCCGGCGGATCGTGTCGTACACCGCATCGGAGTATTGGGCCAGGCGGAATCCGGCGCGGTGGACCGCGTCCGCCAGGACCACGCCCTGGCCGCCGGAGCGGCAGAGGACGCCAATGCGGTCGCCTGCCATGGGAGGCAGGAGAAAAGCCTTGAAGACCTCCATCATCTCGCCCAGGGTCTCCACCCGTTGCATCCCCGCCTGCCGGAAGGCGGCCTCGGCGACGTCGTCATCCCCCGCCAGCGCGGTCGTGTGAAACTTGGCGATCTCGCGGCTGGCCGGCGTCCGGTTGGCCTTGAGGACGACGATGGGCTTCCGGGCGGTCCGGGCGATCTCCAGCAGTCGGCGGCCGTCGGAGACGTGCTCCAGGTAGAGGCCGATCATGCGGGTCTCCGGGTCGTCCAGGAAAAACGAAAGGTAGTCGCACTCGTTCAGGTCCAGCTTGTTGCCGATGCTGAGGACCTTGTTCAGGCCGATGTTCTCGAGCGTGAGCAGGCGGATGCTGTCCATCACGACGCCGCCGCTCTGGGCGATGACGGAAGCGGGCCCTTTCATGACGGCCTCCGGCTCGACCGGGAAGAAGGGCAGGAGGAGGCCGTTGTCCAGGTTGACCGTGCCGATGCAGTTGGGGCCCATCAGGCGCATCCCGTAGCGGCGCAGAACCTCCCGGATCCGGTCTTCCAGGCCGGTCTTCTCCTCGTCGTATTCGCTGAAGCCGGCGGCCTGGACGACGGCGAAAGAGACGCCCTTCCGTCCGCAGTCCTCCAGGACCTGGAGAACCGATCGCGCCGGGATCAGGAGCACCGCCAAGTCGGGGGAGCCGTCGATCTCCTCGATGCTCCCGTGGATCGGCCGGCCGAGATACGATCCTCCTTCCTTGCCGACCAGGTCCATCCGCCCGGGGAAGCGGAAGGTCTCGAGGTTCAGCGCCGTGAACTTGGCCAGGTTGCTGGGTGAGTCGGAGACTCCGTAGATCAGGACTCGCTCCGGGTAGAACAGCCGCGACAGTGGATGCATTGTCTCCTCCCTCGTTTTTTTTTCTTGAAAAAAGAACCTCCTAGGCTTACATACAACGCCCTCACGGGCGGGTAACTCAGGGGGAGAGTTATACCTTCACAAGGTAGAAGTAACTGGTTAAAATCCAGTAC
>CAZXMK010000507.1:0-1826 GCA_964641935.1 uncultured Syntrophaceae bacterium | reverse complement strand
GAAGATCTTCTGGTCTTCACTCAACTGGAAATCCATGTTCTCCCATCCTTTCTTCGCCCTGGCCCGGACCGGGACCGGGCATCTATTTTCCCTTGTAGACGGGCGCCCGCTTTTCCATGAACGCCATGGCGGCCTCGACCATGTCTTCGGAGGGAACGACGGCGGCGTTCTTCTGGGCGGTGTATTCCAGGCCGGCCTGAATTCCCTTGTCCCGGCTGTACAACAGGACGTCCTTCGTGCCCTGGACTGCCAGGGGCGAATAGGACGCGATCTGCTCCGCCAGCTTCCTCGCCCCTGCGACCACGGCCTCCCGGTCCTCGAAAATCCCGGTAATGAATCCCATTTTCAGGGCCTCCTCGGCCCCGAAATCCCGGCCCGTCAGGGCGAGGTCGCGGAACCAGCCGTGCCCGATGATGTGGGGAAGCCGCTGCAGGGTCCCCACGTCGGCAATGAAGGCCACCCGCACTTCCCGGACGCTGAAAACGGCGTCCCGGGAGGCGATGCGGATGTCGCAGGCGGACAGGAGATCTACGCCGCCGCCGAGGCAGTGGCCGTGCACCGCTGCAATGACGGGTTTCCGGCAACGCTCGACCCAGTCCATGCCCTGCTGGGCATTGCGGATCGTGATGCGGAGATCCTCCCGCTGCCCGGCGTTCTTCTGGCCGTAGAACGTCGCCAGTTCGCCCAGGTCGGTCCCCGAGGTGAAGCACTTCCCCTCCGCCCGGATCACCACGACGCGCACGTCGGGATCTTCATCGAAAGCCTGGAAGTGCCTCCCAAGCTCGTCATAGAAATTCAATCCCATGGAATTTCGCTTCTCGGGACGGTCCAGGACCAGCCAGGCAACATGTCCCTCGCGCTCTATCCGGAAAGGATCCTTCTTCTCCATAGCCACCCTCCTTGAATTGAGGTACGAAATCACGGAACGCCGCCAATGCAGCAAAAGACATGCCCACCGGCCCCGACGGACGGCGGCCGGTCCGCTGCAGGGCGCGACAGCCCCCGCAGGAACGGGGCTGCGTTGCACAGGGGAAACGGGAGGAAAAGGGCAACTCCCGGAGAAAACGGTGTCCGGCACGGGCTGCTGGATGAGGACCATCCACTTCCGGCCGTCGGCGGAAACCCGCCCTTACCCAACATCAATGGATTCAAAAGGATACCTGCGGATGAAATTGAATCGGCCTGCGGTTCGATTTAATCCGGCTGGGACTTGAGAATCCTTCGCAGCCTCTGCCTCGTGATGCCCAGGACCTCCGAGGCCTTCGTCCGGTTGCTTCTGTAGCGGGCCAGGATGCTCTCGGTGTAGTTCTTGATGAGCAGGTCCAGGGGCATGTCTTCAATGTATTTCACACCCGACCCCTCCGGGCCGTTGTGTCTCCCCGAGATCTCCAGGGGAACGTCCTGCACGCCGATCTCCGGGCCGTCGCTCAGGAGCACGGCCCGCTCGATCACGTTCCTCAGTTCCCGGACGTTCCCGGGCCAGGGATAGCGGGAGAGGGCGTCCATCGCTTCCCGGCTCAGGCGACGGCCGCTTTTCCCCAGCAGGCGGCCGTACAGATCCAGGAAGTGGTCGGTCAGGAGGGGGACGTCCTCACGCCGCTCCCGGAGCGGAGGAATGTGGAAGGCGATCACGTTCAGGCGGTAGTAGAGATCCTCCCGGAACCGGCCCTCTTCAACCCTCTTCATCAGGTTTCGGTTCGTAGCGGCAATGATCCGCACATCCACGTTGATCTTCTTGGTCCCGCCCACCCGCTGCAGCTCTCTTTCCTCGAGGAATCGCAGGAGCTTGATCTGGGTCGCCGGACTGATTTCGCCGATCTCGTCCA
>CAZXMK010000506.1:0-1828 GCA_964641935.1 uncultured Syntrophaceae bacterium | reverse complement strand
GACACATGATCGAACTGAAACAGCTCTCCAAGCGGTACGGCCAGACCCTGGCGGTGGACCGGCTCGACCTGTCGGTTCCGCCGGGGGAAATCTTCGGCTTCATCGGGCCCAACGGGGCCGGCAAAACCACGACGATCCGCATGATGGGCGGAATCCTGGCCCCCACCGGGGGGTCTGTGCGGATCGGGGGGATCTCCATGGCGGAGGATCCCGTGCAGGCCAAGCGGGCCATCGGCTTCATTCCCGACCGTCCCTATCTCTATGAGAAACTCACGGGAATGGAGTTCCTCCGCTTCTCCGCCGATCTTTATGGTGCGGCGGGTACGGGCTTCCGGCAGAAGGCCGGGGCGCTCCTGGAGCAGTTCTCCCTTGCCGGCTGGGCGGACGAACTGGTGGAGGCATACTCCCACGGAATGAAACAGCGGCTGATCATCGCCGCGGCGCTCCTTCACGACCCCCGGGTCCTCATCGTCGACGAGCCCATGGTCGGCCTGGACCCGGGAGGCATCAAGATGGTGAAGGACCTCCTGCGGGACCTGGCCGGGCGGGGAACCACCGTCTTCATGTCGACCCACACCCTCCAGGTGGCCCAGGACGTGTGCCACCGAATCGGCGTCATCCACCGGGGCCGGCTCATCGCTTTGGGGACGACGGGTGAGCTGCAGAGAACATCGGGTGCCGGTGAAGCCGACCTGGAATCGGTCTTCCTGGTCCTGACGGCGGAGGAGGCGAAGTAATCCATGAACGCCGTCCGGCTCCTGCTCACTCCACGGATCCTGACCTTCCGCAACAGCGCCGTCGCCGACGCCCAGCGCTACCGGATCCGTGCCGCCCTGTTCGGCTCCCTGGGCCTTGTCTTCTGGGCGGGCATCTTCGCCGTCTTCTATCGGGTCCTGCGATATTTCCGGGGCGCCGAAGGGTTCGGCGACATCCTTGCCGCCAAGCTCCTCTCCATGGTGCTGGTGACGTTCTTCGCGATCCTCGTCTTCAGCAGCATCATTACAAGCCTCTCCAAGCTCTATCTGAGCAGAGACCTCGTTCTCGTCCATGCCCTGCCGGTTTCGCCGGCGCGCATCTTCCTGTCCCGCTGGATCGAGAGCACCGCCGACAGTTCCTGGATGGTGATCGTATTCAGCCTGCCGGTCTTCCTTTCCTACGGGATCGTCTATTCGGCGGGCCCGGGATTCTACGCCACCGCAGGACTTTCCCTCCTGTCCATGTGCCTGATCGCATCGGGCGTCAGCGCCCTGGCGGTGCTCATTGCAGCCGTCGTACTGCCGGCGGGGCGCCTGCGGACGGTGTTCCTGTTTCTCGCGGTAATCATCACGCTGGGGCTCATCCTGGTCTTCCGGCTCATGAGGCCGGAGCGGCTGGTCAACCCCGAGCAGTTCCAGACGGTGATGGCCTACCTGAGGTCCATGGAGACGCCGGGATCGCCTTTCCTCCCCACGACCTGGATGATGGACGCCATGATGGCGTCGCTGAAGGGAGCCTGGCGGGAATCCCTGTTTCACCAGGCCCTGTCCTGGAGTTGTGCGGCGTCCTTGGTCTTCGTTGCGACGGGGCTGGCCGGCGTCCTGTATTTTCCCGGTTTTTCGCGGGCCCAGACGGCGGCGGAGCGACTGTTCCCGACCCGCTGGCTCCGTCCGGGAAGAAGGCCCCTCCTGCTCCGTTTCCTGCCGCCCCCGGTCCGGGCCCTGGCGTTCAAGGAGACTCGGAGCTTCTTCCGGGACCAGACCGCCTGGCCGCAACTGTTCATGGTCGCGGCCCTCATCGCGGTGTATCTCTACAATTTCTCGGTCCTTCCCCTGGACAAGACGCCCATCCG
>CAZXMK010000505.1:0-1830 GCA_964641935.1 uncultured Syntrophaceae bacterium | reverse complement strand
GGTCTCCCTGAGGACTTCCTCCTGCGCGCCGGCATCCCAGGATTCGTCGAGGTTGAAGACAAGGAGCACCGGTTCAGGCGGCGACATGGATCCCCCTTTCCTCCAGGGCCTCGCGGCACCGCGAGAGCAGGCCCTCCAGCCGGGGAAAGCCGCCGTGCCGCCGGGCCGCGTCGGCAAGGTTCAGGAAGCCCCGGGGGATGTGGTCCAGGAACTCCCGCTTTCCCTTCCGGAGCCCGAGAAACCCGTAGGCCCCCATGGCCTGGAGGAGCCGCTGGACCGAGGCCTCCCGGAATCGGAACGCATCGTCCTCGGCAATCTCCGGCAGCCCGCCGAGCGCGGCGTACCAGGACAGCATCTCCATTCTCTCCTCCTCGGCCAGCGGCACGTAGGGGTCGTACAGGAGCGATCCCAGGTCGTAGAGGGGATTGCCGAGGCGCATCCCCTGGAAGTCGATCAGAACCGGTTCTCCCCGGCAGATCATGACGTTCTTCGACTGGAAGTCCCGGTGGACGAGGCAGGGCGTAACCGCAAGCAGCCGCTCCGCCAGGGCCGACAGCTCCTCCTCCAGGGCCTCTCGCTCCCGGCCGCCCGTCCGGATCCCGCAGACGGCGGAAACGAACGATTCGAGAAAATACTCCCGCTCCCAGCGGTACAGGTCCGGCCCGAACGAGGCCATCAGGCCAAGCTCTCCAGCGGCCTCCTCCGGCCTGGGATACCCGTGGAGACGGTGCGCCGCCTCCAGGGCTTTCCCGTAAAGGGGGCGGCGGATCGCCCAGGGGGCGTCCCGGAACGACCAGAGATCGGCGTCGCCGGCATCCTCCAGGAGGACGAACCCTTGCTTGGGGTCTTCGGCGAGGATACGCGGCACGGGAACACCGATTCCCAGGAGAAACCGGGCCGTCGCCGTGAAGATCGCGTTTTCCCGGCCCTCCGGTCCGTACTGCATCAGGACCGTCGACGATCCGCCGGGTCCCGCCACCCGGTGGAAGGACCGGTCCGATCCTCCGCCCGCCAGGAGCGTCAGCTCGACCCTCTCCCCCGCATTGATGGACAGGACCTCTCGCAGCCAGGATTCGGCTTCCACGGAAAGCGTCGTCATCGTTTCAGGAAACCTTCTCTTTCCGGACGGACGGAACGACGGGCCGTTCGCCTCGCCGCGCCTTGCGCTATTTGGGGGACGCCCCGGAACTCCGGGCGGCAAACTCCGTATCCAGCCGTCTGTACGCCTCGACCGTGCCGATGTCGTGCCACGAGCCCTCGTCGACGACCACCGAGCCGACGGATCCCGGCCGCTGGCGGATCATCTCCACGAAGACGGGGACCACCGACTCGATCCGCCCGGGCTCCAGGCGGTCGAGGAAGGCCCGCTCCACCGCGTAGATCCCGGTGAACAGGCACTGTCGAACCCCGGGATTTCCGAGGATCCCCCGCATGTCACAGATCCGTCCCTGCCCGTCGATGCTGACGTTCCGGAGGCCGCCGTCGCTGCGGAGCGCCAGTGTAGCCTCCGGTCGGCTCCAGAAATGGGCGTCCAGGAGCCTCTCCAGGGGGAGGTCGCTCACCACGTCGCCGTTGTAAACCAGGATCGTTTCGTCGCGTTCGCCCAGGAGGTCCTCGATGTTCTTCAGCCCCCCGGCGGTGTCCAGAAGCACCGGCTCGTGGCGGAACAGAACGGGAAGGCCCCGCCAGGTCCCCTCCGGGAAGGCGCGGGTGTATGCCTCCGCCCGGTGGTGGGTATTGACGATGAACCGCTCGACGCCGGCCGCCCGGAGATGGTCCATGGCCCAGGTGATGATCGGCCTTCCGCCCAGGGAAAGAAGGGGCTTCGGG
>CAZXMK010000504.1:0-1832 GCA_964641935.1 uncultured Syntrophaceae bacterium | reverse complement strand
GGAGATCATCAAGGAGTTGGGGATCACCGTCTCCGCGGGGCTCAGCCTCACGAAGGTCCTCGCCAAGGCGGCCTCGAAGCACCGGAAGCCCGACGGGTTCACCGTCATCCCCGGCCGGGCCATCGCCTCCTATCTCCAGGACCTGCCGGTGGGGAAGCTCTGGGGCATCGGCCCCGCCACCACGAACTACCTGAACAAGATGGGCGTCCGGACGGCCCTGGAGTTCGCCCGCCTCTCCGAGGAGACGGTGAAGCGGCGCCTCACCAAACCGGGCGTCGAGATCTGGCGGGAGATCCGGGGGGAGTCGGTCTATCCCGTCACGGCGGAGGAGAAGAGCACCTACTTCTCCATCAGCAAGACGAAGACCTTCGCCCCGGCCTCGGCGGATCCGGACTACCTCTTCGCCCAGCTCCTCCGGAACGTCGAGTCGGCCTGCATCAAGGCCCGGCGCTACGACCTGGCGCCCCGGAGCCTTGTCCTCTTCCTCAAGCGGCAGAACTTCTCCCTCGCCGCCGCGGAGGTGCGCCTCACCCGCCCGTCCTCCTATCCCCTGGAGCTGTCGGAAGTCCTCCGGGACGCCTTCGGCGGCCTGCGGGAGCGCCACGTACTCTACCGGGCCACGGGCGTCATCCTCCTGGATCTCATGCCGGACGCCCAGGTCCAGTACTCCCTTTTCGAGGACGCCCTCCGGGCGGAGCGGGTCGAGCGGCTCTACGAGGCGGCCGACGCGGTGGGGGCGAAATACGGCAAGCACGCCCTCCACCTGGGAGGCTCCCACCTCATCGAGGAGCGGGGCAAGGGAAAGCGGGGCACCCCCACCGTCCGGGAACAGACGGTCCTCTACGGCGAGACCCGCCGGAGGCACCTGCCCCTGCCGATCTTCCACGGTGACGGGGGAGACAAGCCCCTGTAGCGCGGCCTCCTCCCTCCGTCATCACCGCAAGAGATCTTGACTTGCCTCCGGAATCCTGTACTTTTCGCTGTATCATCAAAGCGAAAAGCAAAAGGACGGACTCCATGAAGACCATCCGGATCGGCTCGGGGGCCGGCTATTCGGGAGACCGGATCGAGCCCGCCGTCGAGCTGGCGGAAAAAGGCGACATCGGGTACCTCGTCTTCGAGTGCCTGGCCGAGAGGACCATCGCCATCGCCCAGCAGGCGCGGAGGAAGGATCCGAAGGCGGGCTTCGACCCGCTCCTGGCCGCGCGGATGGAGGCCTGCCTGCCCGTGTGCCGGAAGAACGGGGTCCGGATCATCACCAACATGGGCGCCGCCAATCCCGCCGCCGGGGCGGAGAAAATCGGGGAGGTCGCCCGCAGGCTGGGCATCGGGGGCCTGAAGATCGCCGCTGTGACGGGCGACGACGTCCTTGAGGCGATCCGGGCGGGCGACTACCGCATCGAGGAGACGGGCGAATCGTCCGCGACCCTGAGAGACCGGATGGTCTCCGCCAACGCCTACCTGGGGGCGGAGTGCGTGGTCGAGGCCCTCCGGAACGGGGCCGACATCGTCATCGCCGGCCGCGTGGCGGACCCGGCGCTCTTCACCGCCCCGGCGATCTTCGAGTTCGGCTGGGACATGAACGACTGGGACCGGATGGGACAGGCCACCGTCATGGGCCACCTGCTCGAATGCGCGGGGCAGGTCACCGGGGGGTATTTCGCCGACCCGGGCCGCAAGGACGTGCCCGGGCTCGCCCGGCTGGGATTTCCCATCGCCGAGGTCCGGGAGGACGGTGTCTTCGTCATCACCAAGGTGCCCGGCTCCGGAGGGATGGTCACCCTGGCCACGTGCAAGGAGCAGCTCCTCTACGAGATCCACGATCCCTCGTC
>CAZXMK010000503.1:0-1839 GCA_964641935.1 uncultured Syntrophaceae bacterium | reverse complement strand
CCCGACCAGATCATGATTACCAGCGGCTGTCAGGAGGGAGTGATGCTCGCCCTGCGCGCCGTGTGCCGTCCCGGAGACACGGTGGCTATCGAGTCCCCCATCTTCTACAATATGCTCCAGATCATCGAGATGCTCGACCTGAAGGCCCTGGAAATCCCCACCAGTCCCTGCACCGGCATCAGCCTCTCGGCCCTGCGCTATGCACTGGAACAGAATACGGTGCATGCCTGTCTGGTGATCCCCAATTTCAACAACCCTCTGGGCTCGTGCATGCCCGACGACAACAAGCGGGAACTGGTCAGGCTCCTCGGGAATCACGGCATCCCGCTCATCGAGAACGATGTCTACGGCGATCTGGGGTTTTCCGGGGAACGCCCCTGCGCGGCGCAATCCTTCGATACCCGGGGACTGGTGATTCACTGCTCGTCATTTTCCAAGACGCTGGCCCCGGGCTACCGGGTCGGGTGGATGATCCCCGGGAAATTCAGGGAGAGGATTGAGAGGCTGAAGGCGGTCAGCAACATTGCCACGGCGACCCTTCCGCAGCTTGCTGTCGCCGAATTCCTCGTCACCGGGGGATACGATCAGCACCTGAGGAAGATCCGTTCAATCTACAGCCGGCAGATGTCCCTGATGGCCCAGGCGGTCCGGAAGTCATTCCCCGAGGGGACGCGCATAAGCAGCCCAGCAGGCGGATTTGTGCTGTGGGTGGAAATGCCGGAGACGGCGGATTCCATCAGGCTGTACGAAATGGCGCTGCAGGCGGGAATCACCATCGCCCCCGGCAGGATATTTTCAGCAGCGGGTAAATATTCCAACTGTCTTCGCTTGAATGCCGCCTTCTGGTCCCGGCAGATAGCCGAAGCCGTCTCCGTTATCGGCGACCTGGCAAAGGGAGTGGCATAGGAGGTGTCGTGCGCGGAAGCCATTTCCGCGGTTTTCCCCGGAGCGCCCATGCCGGCGCCTGCCCAAGCCATCATAGACGCGGTCTGGCGCTGTGCTACACTGAAGCAGTATCGGTTCCGCTTCCGTTGCCCTTCCCGGAGCAACGCCGCCGCCGGACGCACTGGAGAAACCGCGCCCCATTTTCCTGACTCCGGCGACCTTGACCCGAGGGCCCACGTACGGTACTATTGAAGGGTAACGGCCCACGCGCCCAACCCGCACACCGTGCCGGAACCTGCCTGCACCGTCCCGCGCAAGACGGTACCGGCATCATCCCTGGAAGGGGCACCTGCCATGACCCTCGACATGATCCTGGTTCTCGGCCTGGTGGTATCGGCGGTGATCCTGTTCGCCACCGAAAAACTGCCGGTGGATCTCACCGCCATGATCCTCATGGCCGCCATGCTCCTGTCCGGGCTGATCAGCCCGCAGGAGGCGATCGGCGGCTTCAGCAATCCCGCCACGGTCACCGTGGGCGCCATGTTCATCCTTTCGGCCGGCCTGTTCAAGACCGGCGCCGTCACCCTGGTCGGCTCCATCCTCGGGAAAATCGGCCGCATCAGCTTCTGGCTGGTGCTGGTGGTGATGATGCTCCTGGTGGGCGGACTCTCCGCCTTTATCAACAATACCGCGGCGGTGGCAATCTTCCTCCCCATAGCGCTCGGCATCGCCCGGGACAGCGGCGCTCCCCCCGGCCGCCTTCTCATGCCCCTCTCCTTCGCATCCATGTTCGGGGGGGTCTGCACCCTGGTGGGAACCTCCACCAACATCCTGGTGTCCTCCATCGCCGAAAGCCACGGACTTGCCCCCTTCGGCATGTTCGAGTTCAGCCGTCTCGGCCTGATCTTCTTCGCCGCCGGCAGCCTCTACCTTCTGCTCGTGGGGGTACGCCTG
>CAZXMK010000502.1:0-1847 GCA_964641935.1 uncultured Syntrophaceae bacterium | reverse complement strand
TGGCCGATCTGGCCGTCGAAAGCCGCGGCCGAGGCGGTGTTGACGATGACACCCCGCTCGCCCTCGGCGCTCGGCGTGTTCTTTACCATCTGCTCCACCGCCAGGCGGATCACATTGAAGGTTCCGATGAGGTTGATCTGGACGACCCAGTTGAAGGCTTTCAACGGGTAGGGCCCCTTCTTGGAGAGGACCTTGGCGGCAGCGCCGACGCCGGCGCAGTTGATGGCGGCATTGACCGTCCCGAAGGCCTCCACGGCCCTGGCGATGGCCGCCTTGACGCTCTCCTCGTTCGTCACGTCCGTCTTGACGTACAGGCAGTTTGCTCCGAGCTCTCCGGCCAGGCCGGCTCCTCGCTCATCCTGGAGATCGAGGATGACCGCCTTCCCGCCCTCCTTGACGAGGGTCCTCACGCAGGCCTCCCCGAGTCCGGAAGCCCCTCCCGTTACTACGGCAACGCAATCCTTCACATTCATGAATCCTGATCCTCCTTTGAAATAAATCATTCGTTTTGAAAACAACCGGAGCCGGCATCCTGCAGGATCCCTGCTCCGGGAGATTCCAGTCCGTTACCCGCTCCGGACCCGCCTCGCGCGGAGAAATCCGTTCCCCGGATCGAACTCCCGGAGTCGGTCCTGCCTTATCGGAACACCCCTGCCGCTTCCATTTCCCCGATCTCGCCGTCCGTGTACCCCGCTTCCTTGAGAACCGCCTGCGTGTCGACTCCGGCGGGCGCCCCGGCATGGCGGAACTCCGGCTTCATGGAGGAGAACTTGATGGGGCAGCCGAGCTGCCGCACTGTGCCCCCAGCCGGGAGCGGGACGTCCACAACCATCTCCCGCTCGACCGCCAGCGGGTCCGAGAAGGCCTCTGCCAGCGTCAGGACCGGCTCCGCACAGGCGTCCGTGGCATCGAACACGGCCTTCCACTCCGCCTGCGTCTTCGTCCGGAAGACGGCCCGGATCTCCTCCTTCACCTCGGCGAGATTCTTCGGAGACACGGTGCCGGCAATCAGGTCGGGACGGCCCAGGGCCCTGCAGAAATTGGCGAAGAACTGGGGCTCCAGGGGACCACAGCTCATCCAGCGGCCGTCCTTCGTCTCGTAGTAGTCATAGAGGGAGCCGCCGTTGAGGAGGTTTCCCTCCAGCTTCTGCTCCCTTCCATCCACGAGAAAGGCCGCGCCGAACATGGCGTTGAAGGCGATCATCCCGTCCGTCATGGAGATGTCGACAAACTGCCCCTCCCCGGTCTGCCGCCGGCCGAAGACGGCCGCCAGGATGCCGATAACGGCGTGGTTGGAGCCCGAGGCCACATCGGCCATCTGCATGCTCACGAGGGACGGTCCCGAGGATTTTTTACCGGTGTAGGAGGATATCCCGGAGCGGGCGATGTAGTTGATGTCGTGCCCCGCCCGGTCGCGAAGGGGCCCCGTCTGGCCGTACCCGGTAATGGAGCAGTAGACGATGCGGGGATTCACCTTCCCGAGGGAGTCGTAATCGAGGCCGAGCTTGGCCATGACGCCGGGGCGGAACTGCTCGACGACGACGTCATAGTCGGAGAGCAGGCGGTGAACGACTTCGACGGCCATGGGGATTTTCAGGTTGAGGGCCATGCTCCGCTTGTTGCGGCCGAGATAGGCCGACGCCGCGGAGAGCTTGGTTCCCTGAATGAACGGGGGGAAGAAATCCACCAGGTCCGGCCGGGAGGGAGACACGATGCGCAGCACCTCCGCCCCCATGTCGGCCAGGAGCATGGTGGCGTAGGGCCCGGGCAGAAGGGTGGTAAAATCGAGAACCTTCAGTCCTTGAAGAGGTCCGGCCATGACGGTCTCCTTTCTTCAGCCTTGCGCC
>CAZXMK010000501.1:0-1847 GCA_964641935.1 uncultured Syntrophaceae bacterium | reverse complement strand
CAGAGGGAAAGGGGGACCGGCTTGACAGGAAAGGAAAAGAAAGAAGGAAAAAAGGAAGAGGAACGGATTTGAAATCCGTTGTGCTGTTTTTATCGGACGAGGAATTGCGTTCAGTTCCCGCGGCTTTTACCGGCTCCCATCATGGCTCCCGGAGGACTTTCACCAGGTCGGCGCCGTACCGTCCTGTGCGCTCCGGCGACAGGATCCCGCTTTTCCTCAGCGTCTCGATGGATGCATTTTTCAGTTCGGCCAGGGCGATCATCTCCTGCGAGGATATGAGCATAAATGGCGAGCGGTCCATCTGCTTTGCTTTCCACCAGCGCCAGGAATACAGCCGTTTCAGCCGTTCCCGCTCCGGGTCGGTCAGTTCCCAGACTCCCTGAATCCTGCGGTACCCGTCGGGACGGAAAGGCCTCTCCTGCCAGCGGGCGGCGGCGATTTCCCGGAAAGAGCGCTTGGCCTCCTCCTGGAGGCCCTTCTCCTGGATTTCGGCTTCCAGTTTACGGTAGAGGGGAATCAGGTGCTGCGTGTCCTCCGCTGCGTAGGTGAGCTGCTCCTCCGTCAGGGGCCGGATGTCCCAGATGGAACGCTGGACCTTCTTGCGCTTCGGAAAGGGAATCCCGAGGCAATCCTCCACCAGGGCCGCCAGGGAGAGGTTCGGGTATCCCAGGAGTGTGGCCGCCCGGTACGTGTCGAAGACGTTCCGGAAGGTGAAGCCGAAATCGCGGTGGAGAAGGCGGATGTCGTTGTCTCCGGCATGGAACACTTTCAGGATCTGGCGGCTGGCAAATGGCGAGGCGAGATAGTCCGGGGGGGTGCCGTCCAGGGGGTCCACCAGATAGGTCATGGCGGGCGTCTTGACCTGGATGAGGCAGAGCTTGTCCCGAAAATAGCGGAAGGAGTCGTATTCCGTGTCCAGGGCGATCCAGGGAGAAGAGGCGATGTCTTGACCGGCCTGCCTCCGCTTCTCTGGCGTGTCCACCCAGATCCATCCCGTTTCCGATGCCATGACAATTCTTCCCATTTACTGGACGTATTGAGATTTGTTGCCGGAATGAATGCTGCAATACGCCAAGGGAGGGGGTTTGTCAACGGGCGATGGCGGATGAGTGCGTGGCCGGTCGTTCGGGCTGGAAATAGCCCGGTATTTGGGATGGGGCCGGGGAGGGAGGGGGTCCGCCCCCCGGCCCGCCTGGTCTGACGTCAGAACTCGACGGTCAGTCCTCCCTTGATGGTACGCTCCGGCATGGGGTAGTACACCCGGGGGGTCCAGGCCGTTTCCTCCACGCCGATGGAGGAATACGTAGCGTTCAGCAGGTTTTCCACACCGAGGAAGACCGTCAGCTTCAAGCCCTTGAATTCCGGCCGGTAGAACGCATACAGGTCGAACACCGTGTGGGATTCGAGCTTGTCGCCGTCGTTGTTGTTGTCGCCGCCCATGTAGCTGTCACCGACGTAACGCACTTCCGGCTTCACCGTCACGGCGTACGGCAGGCTGAATTCGACGCCCAGCCGAGCCATGCGCCTCGGGACCAGGGGGATCTCCTTGCCGTTGAATTCCCCCGCATCGAAGGTCGCCCGGTGATAGGTGAAATTCCCGTACAACCGGGCGAATGTCACGGCCTGCCAGGAGAAGGACGCCTCCACGCCGTCGTGGCGGGTCGGGTCAAGATTCTCGTTGCGGGCAGTCAGGCTGTTCCAGGCGATCTCGTTCTCCATGTCGATGCGGAAGACCGAGAGGGCGATCTTGAGGTTGTCCAGCGGGAAGAACTGGGTTCCCGCCTCGTAGCTCCGGCCGGTTTCCTTCTCGATGTCCGCGAAGAAGGGGGTGCCGCCGAAGCCGTTGT
>CAZXMK010000500.1:0-1850 GCA_964641935.1 uncultured Syntrophaceae bacterium | reverse complement strand
CCAGGAGAAACAGCATCCAGCCCGTGTAGCTGAAGGCGTGGCCGGAAAGCCTCGCCCCCTGCGCATCCACCAGCGTATAGATGACGATCACGAGCGCGTTCAGGAGGGCCAGCGGAACAGGCGCCGCCGTGAACTTGTCGGAGAAGCGGTACTCGGCGGCAAGCGTCAGCGCCCCACCCGAGACCAGCGCGATTCCCAGCCATCCCGTCCAGGACAGGGCCTCGGCCAGCATGATGGAAGCGGCGATGGCGGTCAGAACCGGCGGCAGGCCCCGCATCAGCGGATAGACCAGGCTCATGTCCCCTTTCTTGTAAGCCAAAAGGAGAAAGCCGAAATAGAAGATGTGAATGACGACGGACGCCGCGAGATAAGGCCATGAGGGAGGCAGCGGCAGAGGGACGAAAGGCAGGAGGAAGATCCCGATGACGGCGCTTCCCGCGATGATCAGGACGGTGTTTTTCGAGTTGTCCGACTCAGACTTGATCAGGACGTTCCAGCCGGCATGAAGCGCTGCGGCGAAGAGGATGAGAACAACGACGCTCCACTGCAAATTCCCGTTCTCCATTCCGATCGATCATGATGAAGGGCAGCCTGTCGACCGATCTGCCGGATGATGCTTCCGTTGCCTGAATACGCCCGCCGGGAGAGGGGGATCGCGGGTTCCCGCAACCGCCGGGTTCGGAGGACCGTATCACGGACTTTCCTCTTCAGAAAGCGCCGTGCTTCCTGAACCCTCCAGGTCTTTGAACAGGACGTGTTCCGGAGAACGCTTACGGCAGTTCCCCAATGAGGAACGGCCAGTGGAGCTCGCAGGGGATTCCCAATCTCAGCCAGTCGTTGCGGGCATCCATCTCTTCGTTGATGCGGTCCCTGATCGTCTTCACGGTTCCGTCTTTGCAGCGGACATCCATCGAAGGGGACAGCTCTTCCATCGCGTCGGGAGGGGGGCCGCCGATTTCCCTGCGGTAAAACTCGCGGGCTTCGTCCTCCACGTCGGCGGCAATGACCAGGTTGTGAATTCTGTATGCCTGCATGTCTGCTCCTTGTTCGGAGACCGGTTGTGGGGTTTGCGGGTACGGGATGCGGATCTCTCAATCCTTCGACCATCTATAGCAATGAAGTGCCTTGCTGTGCTATCTCTTTCCCGGAAAACCAAAGGAGAATGCATGCATGAAACCCGCTCTCATCGTCGTCGACATGATCAGGGACAATGTGGGGATGCACCTGTCGGCAGGCAGGTCGAACGAATTCATGAAGATCATCCCGAATCTCCAGCGTTTGCTGAAGGAGTGCCGCACGCGGGGAATTCCCGTCGTCTTTGCCAATGACAGCTTCCTGGAGGGCGACCTCCTCTTCAGCGGCCGGATGAAGCCCCATGCAATCCGGGGCACCGACGGGGTCCGGGTCATCGAGGAGCTGGGGCCCGAGCCCGGGGACACCGTCCTGGAAAAGCGGCGCCTGAGCGCCTTCTTCAAGACGGATTTGGACATGACCCTCCGTCTCTGGAAGGTGGACACGATCGTCGTCACCGGCATCGCCACGCCCGGATGCGTCTACATGACGGCCATGGACGGCCTCTCCTGCGATTTCAGGGCTGTCATTCTGGAAGACTGCTGCGCCGCCCATCGGCCGGAAATCCACGAGACCTTTCTCGCCGCGCTGAAAATGATGCCGCTGGATCCCCTGGTCCGGATCATGAAACTGGACGACCTGCTGGCAGAGTGGAGGCAGGTGTCATGATCCGAAAGCCGCTTGTGGACACGGGAGAGGGAATCACGGCCATGGACGCCGTCGATCTGTCGCGGGCCATCCGGGGGAAGCAGGTCTCCTGCCGGGAAGTCATGGAGGCC
>CAZXMK010000499.1:0-1856 GCA_964641935.1 uncultured Syntrophaceae bacterium | reverse complement strand
GGCCCGCCAGTTGGCCGCAGGGGTGACGAACTCGTTGAGCAGGAAATTCAGGGCGCAGGCGAGCAGCGAAAAAGCCAGCACGGGCAGTGCGATCCGGTGGAGTCCGATCCCGTTGGCCTTCATGGCCACGATCTCGTGGTTCCGCGAGAGGAGCCCGAAGGTGATCAGCGCGGCCAGCAGGACGCAGGCGGGCATCATCATGGCGACGATGGAAGGCACCGTGTAGAGGTGGTAGGACACGATCTGCCCCAGGGTCGCGTTGTTGCTCAGGAACATCCGGATCCGCTCGAAGAAGTCCACCACCATGTACAGGCACAGAAAGGCGAGCAGCACGAAGCCGAAGGTCAGGACGAACTCCCGAGCGATGTATCGGTCGAGCACGGTCATCGGCTCACCCGTCGCCTTTCCGGATCGGCAGCCACTTCGGGGCGATCTCGCGCTCCCGGGCCCGGGCGAAATAGACGTAGAGGCCTGCGGCCATGAACAGCACGTTGGGGGCCCAGACCCCGATGACGGCGGGCAGCTTCCCCGTCTCGCCCAGCGCTTTCCCGTAGAGCAGGAAGACGTAGTAGACCATGACGAGCGCCAGCCCGACGGTGAAACCCCGCATCTTGCCCGACCGGCTCGCCTGGATCCCCAGCGGGATGCCCAGGAGGGCGAAGATCAGGCACGTAAAGGGGCTGGCCAGCCTCTGGTTGAGTTCGATCAGTAGCTCGCGCCTCGTCGGACCCTGGGGCTCCGGGTTGTCGATTCCGCGGCGAAGGTCCAGAAGCGTCATCTCATCGAGCTTGCTGAACTTGACCCGGCGCTCGTCCGCCGCGGAGCCCTTGAAGTCGAGCCGCACGTCGTAGGTGCTGAAATCGACCTTCTTGTAGTTTTTGAACTGGGCATCGACGGTGTGGATGCTGCCGCCCTCGAGACGGAGCGTAACCGTCAGGGACTGCGGGTTCGATATCAGCGTGCCCCGCGAGGCGACGATCGTGCTCGGCTCGTCGATGGTCCGGTCGTCGTAGAGCAGAACGCCCTCCATGGCATCCCCGCTGACGGGAATCCGGTCCGCGTAGATGACGATGCCCCGGAAATCGTCGTTGAACACCTTTTCCTTGATGCCCACGCTGGCCTTCTGCTTGACGATGCCGAACAGCAGGTTCTTGGCCTCCAGGTTTCCCCGGGGGATCAGGAAGAAGCTCGTCAGGGCGTTGAGGCCGAAGGCGATCAGGGCCGCCGCCAGGACCGGGGCCGCGATCTGGTGGAGGCTCAGGCCGCAGGCGCTGAGCACCGTAAACTCGCTGTCGCGGGACAGCCGTCCAATCCCGATCAGGATGGCAATGATGAGGGCCAGCGGGATCGTGAAAAGCATGAGGGCCGGCATGAGGTAGAGGATCAGCTTCAGGACGTCGGTGAAGAGGACGCCCTTGTTGATCATGAGATCGACGAGGCTGAGAATGCGCCCCATGATCAGGACGAACGTGAAGACAAAGAGAGTCATCAGAAAGGGGTAGAGGACCTCTTTGAAGATGTATCGGTTCAGGATGCTGAACATGCTTCCCTTCCGCCCTCCGGGGAAAGAGGCCGCCAAACGAGCCGGCTCGACAGCCACCGGTCGGCCATGCGCGGGATCCCGACCGGGGTGGTTCAAGTATCAGATTTTTCTTTATTAATGCAACAGTTTCCTGTAAATCAACGATAACTTTCTTCCGCGCGACGGCGGCCGCGCGCTCTCCGAGGAGAAGAGCCATGATCGATCTGCACATGCACACCCTTTTCAGCGACGGGGAGCTGATCCCGTCGGAATTGGCCAGGCGTGCGGCCGTGGCGGGCTATCGCGCCATGGCCATCACGGACCATGCGGATCA
>CAZXMK010000498.1:0-1856 GCA_964641935.1 uncultured Syntrophaceae bacterium | reverse complement strand
CAGGAGCTGGGCCGTCAGCTTCGCCCCGGAGGCCCCGAGGGGATGCCCCAGGGCGATGGCGCCGCCGTTGGGGTTGACGTCGCCCGCCTTCAGCCGGTCCTCGATCCCGATCACCCGGAGACTGTAGATCGCCTGGGAGGCAAAGGCTTCGTTGATCTCGAAGACGTCGATGTCCTTCGCCTTGAGCCCTGCCTGTTTCAGGACCTTGGGAACGGCCACGGCCGGGCCGATGCCCATCTCTTCAGGCGGGCAGCCCGCCACGGCGAAATTGGTAAGCTTCGCCAGGGGCTTCACGCCGATGGCCCTGGCCTTCTCCGCCGACATGACGAGTGTGAAGGCCGCGCCGTCGGTCGTCTGGGACGAGTTGGCCGCCGTTACGTTCCCGCCGTTCTTGAAGGGGGACTTCAGCCTGGCCATGTCGGCCAGGCTGACGGGCCACCGGACGCCGTCGTCGGTGTCAAAGACGAAGGTCTCCCGGACCCGCTCTCCGTCCTTCGTGACCTTGTAGCGGAAGGCCTGGATCGGGATGATCTCGCCCTTGAATTTGCCGGCCTTGATCGCCTCGTAGGCCCGGCGGTTGCTCTCCATGCCGAAGGCGTCCATGTCTTCCCGGGACACGTTGTAGCGCTGGGCCACGTTCTCCGCCGTCAGCCCCATGGAGATGTAGACCCAGGGGAGATCCGCGGGCCAGTCGAAGTTGGGCCGGAGCACGCCCCCTCCCATGGGGATGTGGGACATGGACTCGACCCCCCCGGCGATGATCACCTCGGCCCATCCGTTGTTGATCCTCGATGTCGCGTCGGCGATGGACTGGAGTCCCGAGGAGCAGAAGCGGTTGATGGTCATGCCGCAGACCGGCTCGGGGAGCCCGGCACCGACGGCCAGGATCTTTCCCATCTGCATGCCCTGCTCCCCCTCGGGAAAGGCGCAGCCCACGATCACGTCATCCACGTCGGCCGGGTCCAGGGATGGGACACGGGCCATCAGGCCCTTGATGACCTGGATGCCGAACTCGTCGGCCCTTGTGCCCGCGAGGCCTCCCCTTCTCGAACGCCCGCCGGCGCTCCGGACGGATTCCACGATAACTGCTTCACCCATGATATTCCTCCTTCATAAGCGGCGGGACGCGGCTCCCTCGAGCCGCGCCCCGATCATTTGATGGTTTAGTTGCGAAGGGGCTTGCCCGTCGTCAGCATGTGCATGATCCGATCCTGGGTCTTCGATTCGCCGCAGAGAGAGAGGAACGCCTCCTTCTCCAGGTCCAGGATGTTCTGCTCCGTCACGAAGGTACCTTCGGCGCAGTCGCCGCCCGAGAGGATGTGGGCGACCTTCTTGGCCACGTGGACGTCGTAGTCGGAGACATAGTTCCCATGCCGCATGTTGTAGAGGGCGGCGTTGGCGATGCCCCGCAGGCTCTCCCCCATGACGGGGATCAGGGCCGGCCGGGGCGGTTTGTAGTACCGGGCCATCCCCAGGACGAGTTCCTTGGCGTCCCAGAGGTGCTGGTCACGGTTCAGGCTGATGTTCTCGGTCTTGCGGATGTAGCCCAGGTCCATCGCCTCGGCGGCGCTGGTGGAGACCTTCGCCGTGGCGATGTTCTCGAAGGCCTTCGCGTAAAACTGCTGGAGGTTCAGGCCGCCCTCCACGACGCCCGTCGGGATGCCCTCGGTGAGGCGCAGCGCCGTCTCCTTGCAGCCGCCGCCTGCGGGAATGACGCCGACGCCGACCTCGACCAGGCCCATGTAGGTCTCGCCGCAGGGCTGGCACCGGGCGCCGTGCATGGCGATCTCGCACCCGCCGCCCAGGGCCAGGCCCGCCGGGGCGGTGACCACGGGCTTCGAGAGATACTTCATGCG
>CAZXMK010000497.1:0-1857 GCA_964641935.1 uncultured Syntrophaceae bacterium | reverse complement strand
CGATGGAGGGCGTGACGGACAATACCCTGATCCAGTGCATGGTCGGCCGTGAAATCAAGGACATGTACGGTTACCGTCCCCGGGAAAAAGGCTCCACGCTGTTTGCGGTAACCGGCCTTCAAGGCCCCGGGATCCGGGAAAAGTCTTCCTTTTCCGCCGCACGGGGCGAAATCGTCGGGTTCTTCGGCCTCAGCGGCTCGGGCCGGACGGAACTGATGAAGAACATCTTCGGCGCCATCGAGAAGCGATGCGGTGAAATTCAGGTCCACGGCAGGCCCGTCGCCGTCCACAATCCCTTTTCAGCCATCAATCAGGGCCTCTGCCTCTGCCCGGAAGACCGAAAATACGAGGGAATCATCGCCGTCCGGTCCCTGAGCGAAAACATCAACATCAGTTCCCGACGGCACTTCCTGAATCTCGGCCTTTTCCTCAACAAGCGGCGCGAGCAGGAACGGGCGGACAGCTACATCGAAAAGCTCCACATCCGGACCCCGTCGAGAGACCAGTTCATCGGCAACCTCTCCGGCGGAAACCAGCAGAAAGCCATCCTGGCGCGATGGCTCAGCGAAAAAGTCGACGTCTTCCTGCTGGATGAGCCTACCCGCGGCATCGACGTCGGATCGAAGTACGAAATCTACCAGATCATGTACGGACTGGCGGAAGAAGGGAAAACGGTCATTTTTGCTTCCAGCAGCCTGCCGGAAGTGATGGGCGTCGCCGACCGGGTCGTGGTCATGTGCGACGGCGCCATCGTCGGTGAAGTGGACCGGAAAGACGTCAGCGAGGAGACCCTTCTTTCGATGGCCTTACCCAAAGGATAATCGAGGATATTCGCTTTATGAACAGGATCGCTGAACAACACGCGGAATCGGCAGCGGCCGTATGGGATTTGAAAAAGGTTCGATTCAACCGGTTGTTGCAGAACATCTGGGCGAACTCCGGAATGGTGGTGGTCTACATCGTCATGTTCATCGCGTGCTCGGTCTTCGTGCCCTACTTCTTCACGCTGCGGAACATGATCGGCCTGGCCCTTTCCATCACGACGATCGGCATGATCGCCTGCACCATGATGTTCATCCTTGCCGCGGGAGACCTGGATCTCTCCGTCGGCTCCATCGTCGCTTTTTCCGGCATCAGTGCCGCCACGGTCATCAACCAGACCGGCGACGTCTATATCGGCGCCCTGGCGGGAGTGATCGGCGGGGGGGCCGTGGGGCTGCTGAACGGGACCCTGATCGCCGTCTTCAACCTGAACCCCCTGGTGCTGGAGACGGCCCTGGAAAAGCGTCCCCACATCAAGGTCTTCGGGACGGACTATCCGACCCCGGACGGCACCTGCATCCGCGACTACATCCATGTCGAGGACCTGGCCGGCGCGCACCTCCTGGCCCTGGAGGCCCTGGAAAGCAGGCGCTCCCTGCAATACAACCTGGGCAACGGCCTGGGATATTCCGTCCGGCAGGTCATCGAGGCGGCCCGCCGGGTGACGGGGCACCCCGTCCCTGTCGTGGAGGAGCCCCGCCGTCCCGGCGACCCCGCAATCCTCGTGGCCGGGAGCGATCGCATCCGCCGGGAGCTGGGCTGGGAGCCGAAGCGCCCCGGCCTCGATGACATCATCGAGAGCGCCTGGCTCTGGCGGCAGGCCCATCCGATGGGCTACGGGGATACCTGATGTCCTCAAGGGCGGCGGTCGCTTCCGTCACGCCGTTCGCGGATCGAGACGCCCGAACGCAAACCCGCTGCGCAATCCGCCAAACGGTCCTATATCGTGATCCCTGACCTTCATGCCGCGTTTCGAAAAAGAGCGGCGACCCGTTTTCAACCACCCGCCGGACCTTCGGAAGGAAAAGACGGCGA
>CAZXMK010000496.1:0-1858 GCA_964641935.1 uncultured Syntrophaceae bacterium | reverse complement strand
GCCCGTGATCGAGGTAGTACTGCCCCATGGAGCCGAACATGAAACAGACCTCCCGCGGCTTGCCGCATCCCTTTCCGAGCAGGGTCTGCTGCTTGCGGCAGATGCACTCGGCGACAACGATGCGGGGCTGGGCGCGAAGGATCTCCACGGCGTCCTCCCAGGCGGCAACCTGATGGGTGACATCCAGGGACTCCCGCACGGGAACCGTCCGCAGGAACGCCGCAGCGCTCCGGGAGACAGCGTCGTAGAAGGCCTCGTGGAAATAGCGCTCCAGGAGCGCCGAGAAATCCCGGTCCAGACGGGTCACCTGGAACTCAAACAGGCCGTGGACAAAGGGGATGGTGCCGTATTTTGTGACCTCTCCCTTTTTCAGGGTGAAAAGAAGCCCCCGGGACGCCATGCCCTCGAGGTGGCCCGCCGTTTCGCCGGGATCGAGATTCAGGCGGGCGGCGACGTCCTCCGGTGTTTCCAGGCGCGGGCTCATAGCCAGGAACAAAGAGGCGTCCCGCTCGGAGAACATCTTCCGCAGGATCTCGATCTCGATGCCCGAGTCCGTGGGGGGAAAGCCCAGGGACAGGCGGTCCAGGTACTGCTGGAGCTTCCGGAATGTGTCTTCAGACATGGAAGAGTCCTTTCTTCGCTCCCGGATGGAGAAAACAACCGGGGGCGGGCGGGTTCGGCCCGTGTCTCGCTCCGTTGAAACGGGTTCCGCTTTGGGCGTTCAGAGCAGCCCCCGCTCCCGGGCGATGGTGATCTGCATCTCCATGACGTCCCGCGGGGGGGTATAGCGCTCTTCGGGCTTCTTGTAGTCGAGCTGGATGGCATCGAACGGGCAGGCGCCGACGCAGACGCCGCAACCGATGCAGCGGTCCGGATTCACCACGGCGCTGTCTTCGACCCGGATCGCGTCCATGGGGCAGCGGCCCTCGCAGATGCCGCAGTTCGTGCACTCCTCCGGGATGACCCGGGCCCGGAAATTCGTGTGGGCGACCTCTGCGGGCCGGTTCATCTGTTTGAGCGTCCGGAGGAGCGCGCAGCAGCAGCCGCAGCACATGCAGAGGTTCCATACCTTCTGTCCGTTTCCCGGCTGGAGCACGAGTCCCGCGTCCATCGCCTTCCGGAGGATCTCCAGGGCCTCCTCGACCGAGACCTCCCGGCCCAGGCCGTTCTCGATGTAGAAGTATGCACCCGTGCCGAAGGCCATGCAGGTCTCCATGGGATGGTCACAACCCTCCCCGACCATCTTCTCCTCCTTCCGGCAGATGCAGGTGGCCACGGAGATCTTCGTCTGGGCCCGGACGAGGGCCTCCGCCTGCTCGTAGGGCAGCACTTCCATGTCCGGCGTCACGCTTTGCGATATGGGCACGATCCGGTGCTGGCTCGTCCTTGTGCCGTACCACCCCTTCGTCATGAACTCGTCGAAGTACTTCCGGAGAAGCCGGACATCCTCCGCGTTGTTCTGGTTGATGTGAAACTCCCACATGCCCTCCGCCAGGGGAACAAGGTTGTAGAACCGCTTTTCCCCCTTGGCGATCCGGAAGATGAGCCCCCGCTTCGACATGTCCTCGAGCACCGGGGCCAGGGCCTCCTCCTTCACTCCCAGGCGCGCCGCGATGGCCGGCACCGCCTCGGGGAGGCCCGTCATCGCCAGGGCGATCCGTGCCTCTTCCGGGGTAAACCAGCGGGCCAGGATCTCCCGCTCGATGCCGGACTCTGTCTCCGGGTACGGAATGGGCAGCCGGTCCAGGTGCTTCGCCAGTTTCGCATACACTTCTTCCATGCTTACCGCCTTTCCTCTCTCTGCTTGCTTCGGACCGCCCGCGGGCGGTCCGAAGCGACGCACGGCCTTATTTCGCGT
>CAZXMK010000495.1:0-1860 GCA_964641935.1 uncultured Syntrophaceae bacterium | reverse complement strand
ATCATCGCTCCGGGAATGTTGAGCGGCACCCTCGCGGCCATGTCCGGCCGCATCTCCGTAGGCTGCAAAAGCCCGCTCACCGGCGGGATCAAGGAGGCCAACGCGGGCGGCCAGGCCTCCCAGGTCCTGGCCCGGCTCGGCTATGCCGCGATCATCCTGGAAGGAAAGCCCCGGGACGACGATCTCTACAGGGTATTCATCAACAAGGACGGCGTCACCATCGTTCCGGACAACAGCCTGAAGGGGCTCGGGAACTACGACCTGGTCGACAGGATGAAAAAGGAGTATGGGGACAAAATCGCCTGCATTTCCATCGGCCAGGCCGGGGAGATGAAGATGTCCGCCGCGTCCGTGGCCTTTACGGACATGGAGCTCCGGCCCACCCGCCACGCCGGGCGCGGCGGGGTCGGGGCGGTCATGGGCTCCAAGGGGGTGAAGGTCATCGTCCTGGACGATACCGGCATGACGGCCCGCACCCCGAAAGATCCGGAAAAATTCAGGGCCGCCAACAAAGCGTTTGTCGAGGGGCTCCGGAAGCACGCGGTCACCGGGGAGGGCCTTCCCACCTTCGGCACCAACGTGCTCGCGAACGTCATCAACGAGGCGGGCGGATATCCCACCCACAATTTCCTCTGGGGACGTTTTGCCGGCGTGTCCCGGATCAGCGGGGAGACCCAGGCCGAGACGGAAGTCGCCCGCGGCGGAGTCGCGACACACGGCTGCCACCGGGGATGCACGATCCAGTGCTCCGGCATTTTCATGGACAAGGACGGGCACTTCCTGACCAAGCAGCCGGAATACGAGACGGTCTGGGCCCACGGCGCGAACTGCGGGATCGACAACCTGGATGCGATCGCCATGCTGGACCGCCTGGACGACGACTTTGGCCTGGACACAATCGAAATGGGCGCGACCATCGGGGTGGCCATGGAGGCGGGGCTGGCCCGGTTCGGCGACGCGGAGGCGGCCATTCGCCTCATCCGGGAGGTCGGCAAGGGAACGCCCCTGGGACGCATCCTGGGGAACGGGGCTGCCGTGACGGGCAAGGTGTTTGGCGTGGAGAGGGTTCCCGTCGTCAAGGGACAGGCCCTGCCGGCCTACGATCCCCGGGCCATCCAGGGCATGGGAGTCACTTACGCCACATCGACCATGGGGGCGGACCACACGGCGGGCTACGCGGTCACCGCGAACGTCCTTCAGGTGGGGGGATCCGTGGATCCGCTGAAGGCGGAGGGGCAGATCGAGCTGTCCCGAAACCTCCAGATCGCCACGGCGGCCATCGACGCAACGGGAATGTGCCTCTTCATCGCCTTTGCGGTCCTGGATCAGCCCCAGACCTTCCAGGCCCTGCTGGATCTGCTCAATTCGTTTTACGGACTGGAGCTGACCGGCGACGATGTGACCGCGCTGGGGAAAAAGATCCTGACGATGGAGCGGGACTTCAATGAACGGGCCGGATTTACCAGCAGGCAGGATCGGCTGCCCGAGTTCTTCAAAAAAGAGGCCCTCCCGCCCCACAATGCCGTTTTTCTGGTTTCCGATGAAGAGCTGGACAAGGTTTACAACTGGTAATGAACACGTTTCGTTTGGAAATGGGGAGTGCCGCCTGCGGCCTCCCCGTTCTCTTGTTGCGTTTGGGGTGCCGGAATGAGCCGTGAGTCGTCTGATCAACTCTCTGCAAGCGAATCGGACCGCCTCCTCCTGACCGTGAAGGCGAAGTTTGTCTCGTTCTTCTTTCCGCTCCTGCAGAAGGGGTTCACAAAGAATACGGAGGTCGGCTGCAGCCTCCGGGAGCTCCTGGCCGAGCGGTTCGGCATCTCCACAGATTACATCGAAAACAGGATCCAGACGGTCTTTCTG
>CAZXMK010000494.1:0-1879 GCA_964641935.1 uncultured Syntrophaceae bacterium | reverse complement strand
GGCTTCCTGTCCAAGTCGGAGGACGAGTACCTCCAGCGCCTGGAGCGGCTGATGAGTGTCGCCCGGGAGAGCCTGGAGACGAAGCGCAAGGTCCTGGAGAAGTTCACCGACGGGAACCTGTACCCCTACACGAAGCATTACCTGCGCAAGATCAAGGAGCGCTTCGGCGAGTACTGGAAGAATCACTTCTCCACCATCGGCCTGGTGGGGATGAACGAGGCCTGCCAGAACCTCCTGGGAGAAAACCTCGCCAGCCCCGAAGGCCAGCGGTTCACAAAGAAGGTCCTCGACTTCATGCGGGACCGGCTGGTTCACTTCCAGCGCCAGACGGGAAACAACTACAACCTGGAATCGACGCCGGCCGAAGGAACCAGCTACCGGCTGGCCAAGATCGACAAGGAAAAGTATCCCGAGATCCTCTGCGCCAACGAGCGGCGATACCAGGAAGAGAAGGCGGAGCCCTTCTATACGAACTCGACCCAGCTTCCGGTGAATTACACCGACGACATCTTCGAGGCCCTGGACCTTCAGGACGAGATCCAGTCGAAGTACACGGGAGGAACCGTCTTTCATACGTTTGCCGGGGAGCGCGTCGACGATCCGGAGGCCGTCAAGAGCCTCGTCCGAAAAGTCTGCACCCGCTATCACCTTCCGTACCTGACCTTTACACCCACATTCAGTGTCTGCCCGTCCCACGGGTACCTGAAGGGGGAGCAGGAGGAATGCCCGGAGTGCCAGTCGCCTTGCGAGATCTATTCCCGCGTGGTGGGATACCTGCGCCCGGTCCAGCAGTGGAACAAGGGGAAACAGGCGGAGTTCCAGTTGAGAAGGGAATACGGGTTCTGAGCGGGCGGCCGCGGGGAGTATCGCTCAAGACATGAAAATCGGCGGATTTCAGAAAGTATCCCTGATCGATTATCCCGGACGGATCAGTGCCGTCGTCTTTACCCAGGGATGCAATTTCCGCTGTCCCTTCTGCCACAACCCGGAGCTGGTCGATCCGGATCGGTTCGAGCCGGTCCTGGACGAGGCGGAAGTCCTCGATTTTCTGGCGAAGCGGCGCGGCAAACTGGACGGGGTTTCCATCACCGGCGGCGAGCCGACGCTCCAGCCGGACCTGGCGGAGTTCGCCGCCCGCCTGAAAGAGATGGAATTCCTGGTGAAGATCGACACCAACGGCTCGCGACCGGAAGTCCTGAAGGACCTGGTCGAAAGGCGGCTGGTCGATTTCCTCGCCATGGACGTCAAGGGACCCCTGAGAAAGTATGACGCCCTGACGGGCGTCCGGAACAGCGGCAGGGACATCCGGGAGAGCATCGCCCTCATCGTGGCCTCCGGTATACCCTGTGAGTTCCGCACCACCGTCGTGCCCTCCCTCCTTGCTGAACGGGATTTCCGGGAAATCGGGAAACTCGTGGAGAAAGCCTCCCGTTTTGTGCTACAGAGGTACGCGCGAAAGAAACAGCTCGATCCCGCCGTTCCTCCCCCCGGTGCCGAGCCGCCGGACCTGGAGAAATGCGCGGAGATCCTGAGGCAGCATGTATCTCTGGTCCGGATCCGCTGAGTTCCGGTTTTGTCCCCCGAGCCGGCCGGTGGCGCCGGTAATCGCCCGTGAGGTGTTTCCATGAACGAGACAAGCGAGCGGAAGACCCACATCCACTTCACCGCCTATCCCCAAGTGAACCGTCTGCTGAACCATCTCGTTGCCAAGGTCCAGGAATTCACCGAGGACCAGCTCGGCCTGATCCGCCGGCTCACCCGAATCGGATCGGCCCTCTCGGCGGAGCGGAACCTGGGGAAGCTCCTGGAGATGATCATCGACGAGGCCCGGGAATTCACGACCGCCGACGGCGGGACACTCTACATCATGTCCGACGAC
>CAZXMK010000493.1:0-1884 GCA_964641935.1 uncultured Syntrophaceae bacterium | reverse complement strand
GCGCATACGATCACCTGGAGATCTTCCACCATCTGCCGGAAGTCGATGCGCCCGAGCCAGTCCTGCTTCCCCCGGGCTGTCGATTGGTCTTCGCGGCTGCCGTTATTCGCGCCACCCGCCCCGCGGTTCATTTCGTTCAAGCGCCTCCAATCAATGACAGGGACCAGGTGTCAAGCCCGGTCCCCGGTTGTTCCCGGCCGCCTTCGCCGGGGCCGCGGTCCGCTGTCCTACGGTCCCTTGAGCGGGGACATGGCACCGAGATCGATGTTCAGCTTCTTGATTCGGTAATACAGGGTCCTCTTGGGCATCTTCAAGGCCTGGGCACACTTCTCGATGTTCAGGTTGTTCTCGACCAGCGCCTGCTCGATGGCATGTTTTTCCGTCGTCTCGAGAATCTCGTTCAATCCCAGGTTCAATTCCCGGAAGGCCCAGTAACCCTGGTTCAATTCCAGCGGGAGGTGGCTGATCTCGATCACCGGATCCTGCCCCATCAGGATGAGCGCCCGCTTGATGACGTTCTCCAGTTCCCGGATGTTGCCCGGCCACTCGTAGGAAGTGAGCTTCATCGCGGCTTCCGTGGAGAGGGAGACGCCTTTTCGCGAACCGTATTTGTTGATGAAGAAATAGGCCAGGGGGATGATGTCCCCGGCGCGATCCTTGAGCCTCGGCATGACCAGGGTGAACACGTTCAGGCGGTAGTACAGGTCCTGGCGGAAGGTTTTCTGCTTCAGCATTTCCTGGAGGTTCTGGTTGCTTGCGGCGATGATCCGCATATCCACCTTGTGAAGACGGTTGCCTCCCACCCGCTCGAACTCCAGGTTCTGGATCAGGCTCAGGAGCGCCGCCTGCGCGCTGAAATCCAGAAGGCTGATCTCGTCCAGGAAAAGCGTACCCCCGTCGGCCCGCTCGATTTTACCCTGCTTCTGGCTGGAGGCCCCGGTAAAGGCCCCCTTCTCGTACCCGAACAGCTCGCTCTCCACGAGACTGCTTGGCAGCGTGGCGCAGTCCACCCGGACGAAGGGACCGCCCCGGCGGAGGCTCCGGTCGTGAATCTCTCTCGCTATCAGGCTTTTCCCCGTTCCGCTTTCCCCCTCGATCAGGATCGGGGAATCGGACAGGGCGATCTGATCGATGAACGAATCGAGCTTTTTCGCCCCGCAGGAAATGTCCGAAAAATAGATGCCGGGAGAAATCAGGCGGCCGTCGCTCTGGGCCAGCAGGTTTTCATAGGCGACCTTCCACTTCCGGGCGGCCTTCTCGATGACGGACAGGAGATTGTCCACTTCGAACGGTTTCGTGATGAAGTCGTAGGCGCCTTTCTTCATCGCCTCGACGGCGTTGTTGATGGTGGCGTTTCCTGTCAGGATGATGACGATCGTCTCTGGACTTTTTTCCTTTATTTTCTGCAGGACGTCCAAGCCGGCGATCTTGGGGATCTTCAAATCCAGCAGGACGATGCTGGGGGAGTGGGCGGCAAAGAGATCGAGGGCCTCCTGCCCGTCACGGGCCAGGAGCGTTGCGTAGTTCCTCCCCTTGAGGCATTCGTCGAGGACGAACAGCATGCTGACGTCGTCTTCCACGACCAGAATGGGAGATGCGTCCATTCTTCCTCAGTACCCTTTTTTCACGGGCAGCCTGACCGTAAACACCGTTCCGCTGTTCCGGTCGGAGGCAACCTCGATGTGCCCGCCGTGCTTGCTGACGGTCGTATGCGCGATGGAGAGGCCGAGGCCCGTTCCACTGTCCTTGGTCGTATAGAAAGGATCGAAGATCCGGTCCAGGCAGTCGGCGGGGATCCCCTTCCCTGAATCCGTGATCTGCACCACGATCCAGTCATCCTCGGAGAACGCCTTGACCTGGATCCGGTCGTCGTCCCCGGTGGCC
>CAZXMK010000492.1:0-1915 GCA_964641935.1 uncultured Syntrophaceae bacterium | reverse complement strand
GACGTCGTGGCGCGTCAAGGGGCCGGACGGCGCGGCGGAGCTGCTGGGCCTCAAGCCCACCACCCTCTTCTCCAAGATGAAAAAACTGGGAATCCCCACCCGCTCCCGAAAGTACGAAAATCACGAATAGGTATGATATATCGTACCCCCTGTCTGACTTCCTCCTCGCCCATCCACTGAATAACTTCCTTTTCTCATTGATATTCTTCCACTTGTTTATCTCGCCGGGAGTCGCCGCCCAAGTGGCACCCGTCATGCTTTTTCCAGGGCATGCATATCTCCACCATCAAGATGACGCCGCCGTCCCGAGAGAAGCACAAAATCTTGGGAGCATTCCAAGCCTTGCTTTCACGGGCCGGGGGAAGCCCCGGCTGCCTCGAGTGTTCTTTCTTTGCCGAACCCGATCCGGGCGATGCCATCCTCCTCGTGGAGCGGTGGCGGTCCGAGGAGGACCTCCGACGGCACGTCCAGTCCGACACGTACCGGAGGATCCTCGAGCTGGTGGAGCTGTCCCAGGAGCCACCCGAGATCCACTTCTACCGGGTGGTCGAATCGTCCGGCCTTGAGCTGGTAGAGGGGATCCGCGGGCAGTAGACAGCCTGGAACAGGCATCGCCCGCGCGGGCATCCCTTCCCGTCGCGGGGAGCGGCCGTGGAGCGGGTGATTTTGCGGGAAAGCGGCCGGCTGTGGAAGCGAAATCCCGCAAGGGGCATCTGATGGAGTTATTTTCCAAAGGAAAGGCCGGAAATCCCGGGAAGTGAGCCATGTCGGAGTTTCAGTTGACTACGCCGAAGCAGGTCGCCTCGCCGCCCGGGGTGGCTGAATCCAACGGAATCCAATCAAACAGGAGATGCAAATGAAAGAGCGAAATAAACTTGCCGAGAACATCCGCCTGGCGGCGGAACGCGCCGATGGGACCCCCTGGAAGAAATGGGGCCCGTACCTGAGCGAGCGCCAATGGGGCACCGTGCGGGAGGACTACAGCGAGAACGGGGACGCCTGGAACTACTTCACCCACGACCAGGCCCGCTCCCGGGCGTACCGGTGGGGGGAGGACGGCCTGGCCGGCATCTCCGACGACCAGCAGCGGCTCTGCTTCGCGCTGGCCCTCTGGAACGGCCGGGATCCCATCGTCAAGGAACGCCTCTTCGGGCTGGCCAACAGCGAGGGCAACCACGGCGAGGACGTGAAGGAATATTACTTCTACCTGGATTCCACGCCGACCCACTCCTACATGAAGTACCTGTACAAGTACCCCCAGGCGGCCTACCCCTACGACGAAATCGTGCGGACCAACCGCTTCCGGGGCCGCCACGAGCCGGAGTACGAACTTCTCGACACCGGTGTGTTCGATCAGGACCGGTACTTCGACGTGTTCGTTGACTATGGGAAGGCGTCGCCGGAGGACATCCTGATCCGGATCACCGTCTGCAACCGCGGCCCGGAGGCGGCGAAGCTCGAAGTGCTGCCGACGCTGTGGTTCCGGAACGACTGGGCCTGGGGCGGCGGCGGGGCCCGCCCGAACCTGCGGCAGGCCGCCCTCGGCAAGGCCGGCGGGGTGATCGCCGCTTCGCACGCCGCGCTGGGGGAGCGGTTCCTCGCCGCGGAGGGCGTCACGGAGTTCCTGTTTACTGAAAACGAGACCAACGCGGAGCGGCTCTTCGGCGTGCCCAACTGGACGCCCTACGTCAAGGACGGGGTGAACCGCTACATCGTCTTCGGCCAGCAGGATGCGGTGAATCCCGGCCAGGAGGGGACCAAGGCGACCGTCCGCTACTCCGTCACCGTGGGTGCCGGGGAATCCCGAGTGCTGCGGCTGCGGCTCTCCGACACCGCGCCGGCGGATGCCGCCCCGGCCGGCAGGAAGAAAGCGAATCCCGTCGGCGACGATTTCGACGCTCTGATGGAAGCCCGG
>CAZXMK010000491.1:0-1919 GCA_964641935.1 uncultured Syntrophaceae bacterium | reverse complement strand
GTCCATCTTCTGCGACTGGAACAGCTGACGCTCCAGCTTCCGGCGGTCCTCCTCCGCCCGCTTCCGCTCGCTGATGTCCTCTATCGTTCCTTCGTAATAAAGGAGATTGCCCTTCCCGTCCTTGACCACCCTCGAATTGATCGAAATCCAGACCAGGCTTCCATCATTCCGTTTCATCGCGATCTCGAAGTCCTCGATGAACCCCTTGTCATCGAGGATCCCGCGATACCTCTCGGCATCCCCGGGATTCACCAGCAGCCTGCTGTTGATGCTGGAGATGCCCTCGATCATTTCCCGGGGAGAACCGTATCCGGCAATGCGCGCAAACGCGGGATTCACGCTCATCAAGCGGCCGTCGGCCGTGATCTGGAATATGCCCTCCACGGCATTCTCGAAAATGGATCGGTATTTCTCCTCGCTCTCTTTCAGATCGTTCTCGACCTGCCTGCGGTTTGCGATTTCCGCGCTGAGCTGCCGGTTCCGGTTGAGAACGGCGATCATCGAGGCGGAGATGGGAATCAGGATCACGATAAACAGCAGGATGGATCCGTACTGGACGTTTTGCAGGCTCTTCTGCTGCTCCCGGATGGCCCGCTGCATGTACATGCCGGTGCCGATGTAGCATTGAAGCTCCGGGACACCCACCACGTAGGCCAGCTTCTCCTGCTCTTCGTGGACGCCCGGCAGGTGATAGTAGTATTTCACAAACGATCCGGAGGGCCTGGCCTTTGCCGCACCAACCAGCTCCCGAATGATATGGAGCCCCCGGACATCCCGAAGATCCCACTGGTTCGTCTGCTCCTTGGCCGGCTCAAACGGCTGCACCAGCATGATGCCGTCATAGGAGCTCATGAACACATAGTTGTTCCCGTACTGGTCCTGGTAGGTCATGGTGCGGACCAGCGCCCGGATCCGCTTCAGGGCTTCCGCAGGCCGCATCGTCCCGGCGCGGACCCGGGACAGCACCGGCTCCACGGCGTTGCGGGCGATGGAAACGATCTGGATGAGATTCTGGCGATGCTGAACTTCCACGAGGTCGAACAGGGAGTTCATCCAGCGCTGGTACACGATGAAAAAGGCGCCGATGGAGAGGCCGGCAAGGAGGACGATGGCAACGAGGGGTTTCAGCAGAAGGTATCTGCCCTTCTCTTTTTGCGGATCCGTTTTCACCCTTCACCTCCGCGCCTTCCCGGAAAGGGTATCCTGGAAAGCCCCCTTGCCGGGCGGATGATCTTCCTGCATCCGGCTGTTCCGCTCATGACGGGGAGCGCTCCCTCTCCCCGGGCGCTCCCGCCGCTCGCCGGGCGGGACAAGGGCGCGCTGAACGCTCAGGGCCAGTTCTTTCATGTTGTAGGGTTTCTGGATGAATCCCCGGCAGCCCGCTTCCATGACCTTCTGCACCTCCCCCTGGAGGCCGTAGCCGCTCGACAGGATCACCCGGACCCCGGGATCGATCTCCCGGAGCATCGTGAGCACCTGGGCGCCGCTCATCCCCGGCAGGATCATGTCCAGGATCACCAGGTCGATCCGGTCCCGCTTCTCCATGTACAGGGAAACCGCATCCTGCCCGCTCGCCGCCGGGTACACCGTGTAGCCGAGCGCCTCCAGCATCCGGGACGCCGATTCCAGGATCATCGGCTCGTCGTCCACCAGCAGGATCCCCCCGCTCCCGGCGAGAAGATCCCCCGGCGGCCCCTGCTCCTCCGCCGACACCTTCTCCTCCGAGGAGGGAAGATACACGTTGAACGTCGAGCCCCGACCCGGCTCGCTGTAGGCCTTGATCAGACCGCCGTGGTTCCGGATGATCCCGTAGGCCGAGGCCAGGCCGAGGCCCGTCCCTCCTTCCTGCGCCCGCGTCGTGAAAAACGGCTCGAAGATCCGCTTCAGCGTCTCCCGGTCCATCCCGACCCCCGTGTCCG
>CAZXMK010000490.1:0-1920 GCA_964641935.1 uncultured Syntrophaceae bacterium | reverse complement strand
CTTGATTACAAGCCCGACTACGTCATTATTTTCAATGGCGGCAATGATCTCATCTCTCCCCTGGGCTGGGATCCGCGCCCCGGTTATCCGTTCAATTTCATGGCCTATGAGAAGAATCCCCTGATGGAGACCCGCCGGCAGTACAGCCTCGTGAAATCCATCGCCCTGGGGAGCAACCTGTTCCGGATTGCCGCCGGCCGCTATCCGTCCCTCAACGAGTGGCTCCTGGGTCAGGAAGAACTACGGAAAAAGGTCGGGTTCGAGACCGCCCCCTGGAAGGAAAGGATCGCCTCCGCCTACCTGGGAAACTCCATGAAGGCCCAGACGGCCCTCTCGGGCGCCGACGCCCGCTTCGCCGTCTTCTTCCAGCCCCTGATCTATTACAAGGACCACCTGGGGGCGAAGGAGAAACCCCTCTGTGCGGAACAGGGCCGTCCTTATTACGAAGAGATGAGGGCAAGGGTGCGGTCTATGCGCCAGGAACGCTTTCCCAGCCTGAATTTCTTTGACGTCAGCGACATTTATGATACAGAGCGGGGCGACGTTTTTACTGACATTATTCACACAACCCAGGAGGGGCGAATGGCCATGGCCGTCACGATCTGTGACCGGATCGGGGCCGACACTCTCAGGGACATGAAAAGGAAAGGCAAATGACAACAACGAAAAAGAAAGGCTCAGCGGGAAAGAGGCTGATGTCGGGAAACGAGGCCATTGCCCGCGGTGCGTACGAATGCGGCGTCCGCTTCGGCTCCGGCTATCCGGGAACGCCCAGCACGGAGATCATGGAAGAGTTTGCCCGGTATGAGGGTGTTTATGCCGAGTGGTCCCCCAATGAAAAGGTGGCCCTGGAAGTGGGAATCGGCGCCGCCCTTGCAGGGGCGAAGGCCCTTGTGACCATGAAGCATGTCGGTGTGAATGTAGCCGCCGATCCTCTTTTTACCGTCAGTTATACCGGAACAAACGGAGCCCTGGTGATCGTCTCCGCGGACGACCCGTCGCTGCACAGTTCGCAGAACGAGCAGGACAACCGGAATTACGCGAAATTCGCCAAAATTCCGATGCTCGAGCCGGCGGACTCGGATGAGGCACGGCAATATGTCAAGATCGCCTTTGAGTTGAGCGAACGATTCGACACGCCGGTTTTCCTGCGGTCCGTGACGAGACTCTCCCATTCCAAGGGAGTCGTAACACCCGAAGATCCCGTCCCGGTGGAAGACCGCACAGCCATTCAGTTCAACGCCGCCAAATATGTCATGGTCCCATTCAACGCCCGGGTCCGGCGCGTGGAAGTGGAAAAAAGAATGAACGCTCTCCGGGAACTTGCCGAGACGTTCCCGGAGAACCGAATGGAAATCAACGATCCGGAGGTGGGGATCATCACGGCCGGGATGTGCTACCACTATGCAAAGGCCGCCTTTCGGAATTATTCCTACCTGAAGCTGGGGATGGTACACCCGCTCCCGGTGAACCTGATCCGCGAATTCGCCCGAAAAGTGAAAAAGCTCTATGTGCTGGAGGAGATGGATCCGTTCTTCGAAGAACAGATCAAAGCCCTCGGCATCTCCGTGATCGGAAAAAAGATCTTCCCCTACACCGGGGAATTCGACCCGGGAATCGTCGAGTCAGCCATCTCCGGTACAAAACCGGAATCCCTCTCCTGCCCGGTCGAGATTCCTCCGCGGCCGCCCAATCTCTGTCCCGGTTGTCCCCACCGCGGCCTCTTTCACGTTTTGAACCGCCTGAAGGCCTTTGTCACCGGGGACATCGGCTGTTACACCCTGTCGTTCATGAAACCCCTGGAGGGCCTGCATTCCTGCATCTGCATGGGCGCCAGCATCGGCATGGCCCACGGGATGAGCAAAGCCCTGGGAGAAAAGGGAAGGGGAAAGATCGTCGGAGTCATCGGCGATTCCACGT
>CAZXMK010000489.1:0-1923 GCA_964641935.1 uncultured Syntrophaceae bacterium | reverse complement strand
TCGAAGGCCTCGATGTCCTCTTGCGTAAGGCTGACACCGGCTTTTTCGGCGACGGCGATCACCTCCCGCATGGACGACAGCATCAGGTCCCGGGCGTCCGACGGAGCCTGGAATGCGGAATAGGGCGCCCGCAGGACCGCCGAGGCCTGGTTGATGCCCACATTGATCATGAACTTCCACCAGAGGGTGCGGATCATGTCGGGCGGGGTCTCCCAGGCGATCCCCGCCCGGTCGAACAGGGCCTGCACCCGGGCCACCCGCTCCGTCACGGCGGGATTCTTCGCCTCCCCGAAAAAGATCCGTCCCTGCGTTGTGTAGACAACCCGGTTGCCCTCCCGGAGGGCGTCGATCCCCATGGTCAGGGCGTATAGGACCTTGTCCATGCCGTAGACGGCGCCGATGCGCTCCTCGCTGTCGATCCCGTTCATGAGGGACAGGATGATCGTATCCCCGCCGACCCGGTTTTTCATCTCTCCGATCGCCGCGTCCAGGTGGTGGTTCTTGACGGCGACGATCACGAGATCCGCCGGCGCCGATGCGTCCTCCGGCGAAAGAACGGGGATGGCGTAGCGCCTGCCGTTGACGGTCACGCCTTCCCTCCCGAGCCGCTCGAAGCGCTCGCCCGCGGCGACGAAGGACACGCATCCCGGATCCATGTCGTACAAGAGCGCCCCGTACGCCGCCCCGAGGGCGCCCGCCCCGATGATGGAAACCTTGTGAATGGCCGTCATGAGACTCGCCTCCCTGAACGTGGTCGAACGGTCCGTTTTGAATGAGGACCGGTCTGCAAAAGGAACCGGATGGCCGTGACGGGATCCGCCCCGGAGGAGCCAAAAACCCCGATCCCGGCGTCCCCCGTGGGATGACCGGATCGGGGCGGATGCCCGCCCTTCAGCCACCCCGACGCATTGCATTTCCGGAGATCACCATCCGCTGCGCCTCCGATGTGCCTTCGTAAATCTCGGCAATCTTGGCGTCCCGCATCAGGCGCTCCACCTTCGCTCCCTTGACATACCCGTATCCGCCGTGGATCTGGACCGCCTTGACGGTGTGCCGCATCGCCGCCTCCGTGGCAAACAGCTTGGCCATGGAGGCCTCCGCGCCGAAAGGCCTTCGGTTGTCCAGGAGCCATGCGGCGTGGCAGGCGAGGTGCCGGGCTGCGGACAGGTCCGTCGCCATGTCGGCGATCATCCAGGCGATGGCCTGCTGCCGCGCGATGGGGCTGCCGAACTGGACCCGCTCCCGGGAATACCGGACCGACTCGTCCAGCGCCGCCTGCAGGATGCCCACGGCCTGGGCGGCGATCCCGACCCGCCCGCGCTCGAATCCCTTCATGGCGACAGCCAGCCCCTCGCCCTCATCACCGAGGATGCTTTCCGCCGGAACGCGGCAGTTGCGGAAGTGGACCTCCGACGTCTGGGACGCCCGGAGACCCATCTTGTGGAAGGGCTGCCCCGGCTCCAGCCCGGGGGTCCCCCGGGGAACCAGGAAGGCGCTCATGCCCCTCCTGCCCGCGGAGCGGTCGGTCCAGCAGAAGACGATATAGGTGTCCGCGATGGGACCGTTGGAGACGAAGGTCTTGGTCCCGTTGATGACGTAATCGCTCCCCTCCCGCACGGCCTCCGTGCGGACGGCCATGACGTCGGTCCCGGCGCCCGGCTCGGTCAGCAGGAAGGCCCCCAGGTGGCGGCCCTCCGCCAGGGGAACCAGGTATTTCCGTTTCTGCTCCTCCGTCCCGGAGAGGAGGATCGCCAGGCCGATGATGCCGGCGTGGAACGACAGGGTGAAGCCCGTGGACGAGCAGGACCGGGAGATCTCCTCGACGGCGACGGCCTGGGTCTGGAAATCCGCCCCGGCGCCCCCGTACTCCCGAGGGATGGGAATGCCCATCCAGCCGTCCTCGCCGAGTTTCCGGAAGACCTC
>CAZXMK010000488.1:0-1938 GCA_964641935.1 uncultured Syntrophaceae bacterium | reverse complement strand
CCGTGGTTGAACACGTCGATCGGCTCGCCCGCCAGGATCGCCCGGGTGAACAGAAACAGGGACATGTCGGGGCGCCCCCAGGGACCATAGACGGTAAAGAAACGGAGCCCCGTGCAGGGGATTCCGTAGAGCGTGGCATAGGCATGGGCCATCCCCTCGTTGGCCTTCTTCGTGGCGGCATAGAGGCTCACCGGGTGGTCCACGTTCTGGTGAACGGAAAACGGCATCGCCGTGTTGGCCCCGTACACGGAACTGGAGGAGGCGAAGACGAGATGCTTTACCCCGTTATGGCGGCACCCCTCCAGCACATTCAGGAAACCGACGATATTCCCGCTTATGTAAGCGTGGGGATTGACCAGGGAGTAGCGGACCCCTGCCTGGGCGGCCAGATGGATCACGATCTCCGGCCGCTGGCTTCGGAAGAGATCCTCCACGGCGACCCGATCGGCAATATCCAGGCGGTGTAAAGAGAATCGTGAATGCGGCTCCAGCAGAGCCAGCCGGGCCTCCTTCAGGTTGTCGAGGCCCAGGACATGGTCCCCCCGCTCCAGGAGGCGCAACGCCACATGATATCCGATAAACCCGGCGGCGCCGGTGACAAGGATTTTCTTCATACAACCTCTCCGGCTTTCCAGGCATCGGCAAAGGCCTTCTTCAGTTCCGGCACCAGGATCGCCCCCTTGAAGTTCAGCGGGATGGGCGCAAAGCGGACGAAGTCCGGACGGCTCCCCTTGGAGACGGCCTTCTTCGCGACCTCCCGGAAGGACCCGGCCAGTTCGTCCCGTCGCGCCTCGGCTTCGGGCTTCAGTTCGATGGTGACACAGCAGTTGTCCTCGTGCTCGCTCTCTAGGCGGAGCCCCACCACGGCCAGCCGGAACGAATCGGCGGGCAGGCCGAACCGGTCCGTCAGAACCGCCGAGAGTTCCGCCGCCACCTGGTCATAGGAGTAATTGGCTCCGCCGCGGATCAGGAGGGCCGAATCCCGGGCCATCCAGTAAAGATCGTGTCCGCCGTCTTCGCCCTCCAGCCGGAACCCGATGTCCCGAAGTCCCGTGTACCAGCCTTCCCGGAAGACCTCCCGGGTCGCCTCCTCGTCGCTGACATATCCCGACATCAGGTTTCCGCCGCGTGTGACCAGGTATCCGGGTTCTCCGGCTGTGCAGGGGACGAGGTAGCCCTCCCGGTCCGGATCGACCGCCCGGACGACATCCATCTCCGTAAAGGGGGCATGGTCACGGCCGATGTAGTATCCCTCGGCCCGCTCGCCCCGATACTCGTGCATCCAGCCCCGCTCGAAGGCCCTGACGACGGAATCGGAACCCGGCTTCCCGGGAATCGCCGCCACCTGGAGGCACGTCTCGGTGGAGCCGAAGCGGACCCGGGGCGGCCGGCCGCACCAGCGCAGGATGCGCCGGACCGTTGTCGGCCCCACCGGCGCGGAGCCGATGAGGATCTCCGTATTGTGAAGCGCCCTCTCCAGGCGATCCTTCTCCACCGGAAGCGTCCCTTCCCGATCCATTTCCTCCAGGAAATCGATGTGCCGGGCCACCAGGGCCGTCACCAGGAGTCCCCGCCGGCCCTCCGCGGCCTTCGCGAGAATCTTCCAGAAGGCCGTCCCGTACCGCGAGACCATGTGAATGACCGCACCGGGCCTCCGGAGTCCCCAGTCGGAAAGGGCGGAGGAATTGGCATGGTGGAGGGGGTTGACGAGGACAAGGTCCAGCGGGTCTTCCGCTTTCAGGCCGAAATAGTCTTCGAAGGTGAGGCGGTTTATCCGGTAGCTCCGGTGGGACAGGCGCACTCCCTTGGGAAGTCCCGTCGTCCCGGAGGTGAAGATGATGATCCGCTCGTCCTCCCAGGAAGGCCCCGCCGATACGGGAGCACCATCCTCCCGGCCGAAATCCGCCGCATCGAGGAAGGCCGCGTCCGGCAGGAGGG
>CAZXMK010000487.1:0-1943 GCA_964641935.1 uncultured Syntrophaceae bacterium | reverse complement strand
ACTGCCGGAACTTCCTTCCCCAGGTCTTCGGCCGGGCCCGGATCATCAAGATGGAGGACCTGACCGCCGTCCAGGTCGAGGAGGCGGCGCTGTAGCGGGATGCGGGCCCGCCTGCGCGGAGCGGGGTCCCGGGTTTGTGATTATTTGATAATCTCTGCAGGGGGATCGTCCGGGAGGGCGGTCCCCCTGCGAATGACGGGGAGGATTCGGAATGGCCGGATTTGAGTATACGATGGACGGGACGGTTGCCGTCCTCACCATGAATGAGGGGGAGAACCGCATCAACCTGCCGTTCGTCGAGGGCTTCATGACGGTCCTGGACGAGATCGAAGAGAAGACGGAGGCGAACGCGCTCATCGTCCGCTCCGCCCATGACAAAATATTCTCCAACGGGATCGACGTCGCCTGGGTCACGGACATGATCGGCCGGGACGAGATGGAGACCGTCTACCGGTACTTCCATTCCCTGGACACCTTTTTCAAGCGCCTGCTCCTGTACCCGATGCCGACCGTGGCGGTCCTGAACGGCCATGCCTTTGCCGGGGGAGCGGTCCTCTCTTGCTGCTTCGATTTTCGGTTCATGCGTACGGGGCGGGGCTTTTTCTGTCTGCCCGAGGTGGATATCGGCGTTCCCTTCTGGCCCGGATTCATCGCAATCCTGAAAAAGGCCATCCCCATGACCGTCCTGAACGACATGTTCTACACGGGCGTGAGGCTGACCGCGGAGGAGTGCGAGGCGCACCGGATCATCCGCAAGGCCTGTCCGGTGGAGTCGCTGGACGCGGAGGCCCTGAGCTTCGCCAGGGGCCTCAACAAGCGGCGCGGCATCTATGGGGTCATGAAGGCCCGCATGAACGCGGGCGTCGTCCGCATCCTCGAAGAGGAGGACCCGGAGGTCATCCGGTCGGGCCAGTTCCTCGCCTGACATTCCCGGAAAACAGGTCAGATTTGTTTTTGCAGAGCAACATGGAAATAAATCTGACCTGCTTCCCTCATTCCCCTCCTGCCGGCACCTAATCCTGCTTAAGCAATAAAACCGTAATTTCGAGGCATTGCATTCGATCGGGGCATCGTTTATCCCGCCTTCTATCATGCGAGGGCCGGTTTCGTTCCGTCCGGTCCGCGCCTGAACAAATTCCCCACAGCCATTCCATTTTCCTGGATCCCGTCGAGGCCTTTGAGGCCTGTCCCACAACATTTCCGAGAGGAGACGATCGCCAAGATGAAGAAAGCCGTTACGAAGCGCTGCCTGTCGCCTGTTGTGTGCCTGTTCGCATGGCTGTTCTTTCTTTCCGCCGCCTGGGGAGCCTGCAGCGGCGGCGAGCGGATCGGCTACGAGACGCAGCAGATGCAGGTGGGCGGGACGCAGACGCTCACGGTGACCGGCGCCAGGGCGGATGCCTCGTACCGCTGGCGGGTCGCCTCGGGCGGCGGGTCCCTCTCGGCGACGACGGGTACATCCGTCGTGTATACAGCCCCCTCCTCGAACCCGGACTGTGAGAACAATCCCGTCATCACCCTCTCGTCGGACGGCGCCTCCTGCGACACCCTGCAGATCGCCGTGCACGGGGCCGGCACCAACGACTGGTATTACCCCGTCTCGAAGGTGGGAGCCGTGGAGATCTGCCGGGAGCATGCGGACCATACGGCCCTGTGCAGGGCCTGGATCGGATGCGACGGCAACCCCAGCGAGAACTGCCGGCCCGTTGGACCGAACTGCGGGATGACGTCTTTCTTTTGCAACTCCCATGGCTGGTTCCTGACCCGCCCCTGCAACTCCGAATCGGCACCCTACAATATCCCTCCGGGGACCTACTGCTCCGGCTCCATGGGGCCGACCTACAAGGACATCCGAACTCCCATGATGAAGGCCAACGGCTGCTGCCCTGCGGCGCTGCTTCCGGCGGAGCCTCCGCCCCCGGCCTGCGACGTGTCGGTGACGT